>NZ_JAEQDE010000009.1:0-2707 GCF_020737865.1 Microcoleus sp. PH2017_35_SFW_U_B | reverse complement strand
AAATATTAGAAGAATACAAAGAGCAACAAAGTAACGAAAGAGGATTTAGATTCTTGAAAGACCCATTATTTTTCACATCAAGCGTATTCGTAAAGAAACCAGAAAGAGTAGAAGCAATTGCTATGATAATGGGACTATCTTTGCTAGTGTATAACTTAGCGCAAAGGAAGTTAAGGCAAGAATTAGAATCAGCAGATGCCAGCATCAGAAACCAGGTCAAGAAATTGACAAATAAACCGACAATGCGGTGGGTATTTCAGATGTTTCAAGCCGTACATTTAGTCAATCTAGATGGAGCGAAGTGAGCAACTTAACACAGGAACGCCGAGATATATTGAATTACTTAGGAAAGGTTTGCGGTCGATATTATTTAATAGTTGAAGATGGATAAATACAAAGACAAGCCGGAGAATATTATTGAAGAAATCTAAATAATTAGCAAGGCAACAATCATGTTGCTTATTAGGAAATATCTCTTAATTTAAATTCATTGTATATAGCCAAAATTTGATGATAATAATACCAAAATTAGAAAAGGTAGGCAAAAATATTTTTCATACGATGAATTTATGAAAATCCTTAGTCATCAAAACCAGAAGTGCGGAATGTGGGTTACATCGTTTGTCTAGAATGACTGTAGTTTAGACTAAAAAATGAGCGCAGCTAAAAGTAGCCACCTTTGAATCTCAGGCAAGCTGTTGCTAAAAAACTCAAAAAGTAGAAGATTAAATAGCTAACCTTGAAGACTTTTTGCGTCGAGAAACCCGTTTTTTAACGGTAGGATAGCATGGTGCCTTAGTTCGTACCCTTCCTTTTTCCCAGCCGGGGGATTTTCCCCTATGTTTAGGGATTTTTGTGGGAGTACCAATGTCAACTAAAAGCGAAAACATTGATTCGGCAACACGTCCAGGGGTTAAATTGATAGTAGCAGATTGCCAAGGTAAGACATTCTCAACCACTAAATCCCTAGCTAGCCAGAGTTGCCAACTCATCAACGGCATTAAATCACTCCAACGTTCAGATTGTTCAGGAGTTCTCAAGTTAGGCAATGTCCAATGCAATCTTTGCTTCGCAAATCGATACCAATGATCGACTCCAAAGCGTCGTAAATATTTGAACCAAACAGTTTCGCTTGGGTAGAGTTCGTTCTCCAACCCAAGCCAACCATAAGGGTGGAAATGGCTGACCATTTGACATGGGCTTCATTCTTTCCACCAGGATTAAATTGACTTTTTGTCCAGGGGCGCGATAAAAATGCAAGTCAATCCATTGTCTGACTCGGACTTTTCCCAAATCTGGATGTTCGTCAATTTCAATCTCTGTATCCGCTTGGAGCCATGTGGTTGGGTCATTGAGTCTCATTTTTTGCCCATGTTTGGGTGGTCTACCGCGACCACTATAGGCTGGTGGTGCTGACCACTCTTCAGGCATTCTTTCGGACTCTCATTAAACAATCAGCTTGAATGGAAGCTTGCTTTAGCGCTAGCACCCAACTTGCATTGCCATATTCTCGGTCTAAGACTGCTAATACTGGATTGATGCTTTGTTCACAGACAAGTTTAAGTTGGGAAGCTGCTTGAAGTATGGGTGAAGACCCACTACTTATTCTTTCATGGAGCAGGGGTAATGCCCAACTTCCGATCGCTTCAGGTATCCACGCAATTGTACTGTACCCCTGTCCCACAATGCAGCCGCTCTGATAGATTGCTACTAATATATGTTCCGTTGGGGCTGCTTCTTTCTGTAATTGCTCTAGATACAGCAGCATCAGTTTTTTTCGGTCTGGTCTACAGTCTTGTAATGCTTCATAGATGCGCTTGCCATTGACGCTTGAATAATGGATTGAGTGAAAATTCCGCTAAACATGACGCATTTCTGGTGGTCATCACTGAATCCATCAGCTCGAATGTTGCATACGAGAGCTTGCACCAATAATTCATATGCTGCTTGACGAAAGTCCTTTAATCGTTCACTGTTCATTTAAGGAGTGGATAGGTTTTCTTTTTCACCCTCATTCTCTCCTGGCGCGGTGGCTCTAGTTCTTCTTTTGCCACCGTTCTCATCTTTGGTTAGTCTAAACTACAGTAAGAATGGCGAAGAGTTTTGCCATCAATTGCGATCACCTCTCCTGGATTAAAGCAACTAATAGATTGAATCCAACTCAAAAAATATTTCTGAAATTGCTCCGGCTTGAGACGAGAAAATACTCTCGCAATTGTGTCGTGTGAGGGTATGCCATTCGGTAATTATAAAATTTTCTTTAACCATTCGTATTTAGGTAGTGCCCTGAAGGAAAGGATCGAAGCAAGCTATAATCAGAGAAGTGTTTGCCAAGTGTTTGCCATAGCGTGATATGACATTAGAAATTAATTGTTGCCCTAATTGTGGCTCAAAAGAAGTTAGTCGGAACGGTAAAACTCGGCATCATAAACAAAATTATAAATGCCGAAAATGTGGTCGTCAATTTGTTTTAAATCCTGCCTGGAAGCCTATTACAGAAGAACAAAAAGAGTTAATGTCACGGATGCTACTTGAACGTATTTCTCAGGCAGGAATTGCTCGGGTACTTCAAGTGTCAGAAGATACAGTGCAGCGATACGTTAATAGTCAAGCGGCTGCTGTTAAGAAGCAAGTGGAAGTGACTCCCAAAGAAAAAAAGCGCTTGAATGTTCAGATGGATGAGTTATGGTCATTCGTTGATAGTAAA
>NZ_JAEQDE010000134.1:0-34313 GCF_020737865.1 Microcoleus sp. PH2017_35_SFW_U_B | reverse complement strand
ATTGGGTCGTGGTAAGGTCAAAATGCAGGTAATTGGTGCGCTTATGAGGAAGTTGGTGCATTTGGCTTTTGGGATTTTAAAGTCCCAAAAGCCTTTCGATCCCAATTATTTACTTGCTACCCCTTGACAGCTCAAGACAGTATCTACCAATCTTGCTATTTTCGATGTATTCTTGTATTACCAAATTCCGTAGGGGCGGGTTAACCAACCATCTATAATTACCATCCCAAATATTAATAAACCCGCCCCCACCCAACCAAAGAATTGGATGCACATTTTGGTATTTTCTATGTATTCTTGTATTTTGTATTACCAAATTCCGTAGGAGCGGGTTGATCAACCATCTATAATTACCATCCCAAATATTAATAAACCCGCCCCCACCCAACCAAAAAATTGGATGACAATAATCTCAGAAACCGGGTTTCTTCCTATACTTCTCGTACTTACCCCAAATTTGTCGAAGAAACCCGGTTTCTCGCCACCTACAAACATTTGATGTTCTTCCAGTTCGCTTGACAACAAACGAAACTTTATCTAGCACCGCATATTATTTTTCAGACTTTGTTTCCTGAGTTTGCGATTGAATCACCGCACTCCAATCATCATCATTATTAACAACAGATCCCAGATGCTTGTGTCCTTCCCCATCACTTTTAGCCGCTGTTTCCAACTCTTTGCTAAGAGTAGAATCTGCCATTGCTTTACGCAATTTTAGCTTCTTTTCCTCATAAGCTTGTTGCTCAGCCGCCGACATTGCCGATCGCGCTGCTTGACCCACCGTACTCGCCCACATCTCGCTCTGGGCGCCGTTTCCAGGCGGAATACTGCCGATTTCTGCGATCCAAGCATCCCGCAAACTTTCCATTTCTTCCCGTTTTGGGAATTTAAAAGTTTGCACCCGCACAAAAGCACAATTTTCCGCGCCGTTTTGGGCAATGTGACCGTTGATTGAAAGCAGAATGTTTCGCGAATAACCTACATATTGAGTGTTGCGAGAAGAGTCCGTGACAGCGTAAACACCGGCAACTTTCGCATTACTTGCTATCATCCGCCAAGTATCGATCGACATTACTTGCGTACCGTCATTTTCTAATTCAGAAATAGCAGTCGATGCGCTATGTTCTGAGTCGGAACTGTATAAAAAATTGTGCAGTCCTTCATGGGCGACAGGTACGTTTTGATGTTCAATTGCTACGTCTCGATCGGCATTCACTTGATTAGCTTCCATAAAACTCAATTCCTCACAAAGGGGTAATTTTACTAATTAAATCTGTCGTATTATAAGCTACTCTGCATTCAAATTATATATCAAGAAATTATCAAAATCTTGTGGGGCGATACTCAGAGCATCACCCCAAATATGCAACTTAAATGCGTAACAGCTTATCAGTGAAGTTTCTAACTTGCTGCAATTTGTTGCAATTCTTCATCAGTCAATTTAACTTCGATCGCCTTTACGGAGTCCTCAATGCTCGATAATTTTGTAGCCCCGGGAATCGGAACGACACAGGGCGATTTTGCCATCAACCAAGCTAATACTATACAGTAAACTGAAACGTTTTTTTCGGCAGCTAATTTGGCGATCGCAGGCATATCTTGCAAGCTAGTGGCCCGACGGCTTCCCCCCAAAGGACTCCAGGGGAAAAATGTCAGTTTTTCGGCTTCGCAATATTCCAGTACACCGTCGGATTCCGGCTGTCTGTGCCACGGATTGTACTGATTCTGCACCGAGACAATTTCTACTGTATCGCGGGCGCGTTTGATCTGCTCTACAGAAAAGTTGGAAACTCCGATAAATCGAACCATTCCTGCTTCTACTGCTTCTTTTGCGGGTGCTAGGGCTGCTTCGATTGTATAGGCTGGATCGGGCGAGTGATATTGCCAAAGGTCGATCGGCTTTTGGCCTCCCAAAGCTTCAAAACTTTCGTGAATTGCTTGACGTAAATGGTGGGGATTACCGTTGCGCGTCCAGGCACCTTGAGGGCGCATTAAACCACCTTTCGTTGCCACAGTAACAGCCCGAATATCTCCCGTATACTCTTGCAAAGCTTTGGCAATCAAATGCTCGTTGTGGTGTTTGTCAGATTCATCTTGGCAATAAGAATCTGCGGTGTCAATCAGAGTAACGCCCAAATCGAGGGCGCGGTGAATTACCGCAATTGATTCCGCTTCTGGCGGCCGGCCGCTTAACGACATAGGCATACCACCCAGACCGATCGCACTGATATTAAAATTACTGTTGCCCAGTTTTTTTCTTTTCATTCGTTGGCCCTCGTTTGCGTAGTTGATTGAGAGTTTAGATTTCAAGGATATGTAGAAATTTTACTGTTTTTTTGAGAATATAACTAGATAGGGGGAAAAATATTTATCCGTCCGCTGTACTGCATTCAAACTGTATATTTTCATGTACTATTCCCGACTGGTCAAACCTTCTCTCGTTGGGATCATCTCAGTTTTGTAAAAAGCATTTTTTTATTGTAGTGCTGTCCCCGCTCGCGTATTGTACAACACGCGAGCGGGGACAGCACTGTAAATGCAAAACTGAGATGATCCCTCTCTCGTTTTTCACCACAAATAATTGGTTTAAAACGGGAACCCCGATCGGGAGAAATCAAAAAAAGACGATTCATTACTCCAATCCTCTTCCTTCCAGCTTAAGCGCTGTCAACTGTCAACTGTCAACTGAATGAATCAACTCGAAGCGCTGGTGTAAAAGCGGAGTGCAAATTGCCAGAAGTACCGGGAGAAAAATAAAAGCCCGATCGCCAAAATTCCCGCCCCTGCGATCCAAACCATGTCACCTCTGCCCAGCATGGCTTCTGCCGGCACAGTAGTCAAGAAGGCAACGGGCACTACAAAAGTGAAGAAAAATCGATAAGCTGCGGGATAAGCTGCCATCGGAAATCTACCCGCTTCTAACAATCCTCTCAGGACTTCGGTAACGTTATAAATCTTGACAAACCAAATGCTGGTTGCACCCAGCATAAACCAAATACTGTAAAGAGTAATAGTGCCAAATAACAACGGTATTGCTGTTAAAAAATAGTTGCCTATTCCTACTCCCAATTTATTAGCAGCATACAGCAACAATACGGTGCCGAAGATTAAATCCGGGATTCCCCAAGGGGAAACTGTGTTTGCAGATAGCCAGAATTGGGAACTGATGGGTTTGAGGAGGACAAAATCGAGAGTACCTTGCTGGACTCGATCGACAATACGGCTGAGGTTGGGCGCCAGAAAAGTTGACGAAAACCCCTGCAAAACCGTAAAAATGCCGAGTACAACTAAAGCTTCTTCCCACGAATAGCCAGAAAAGCTGTAGCCAGTACGGTAAAACAGCGACAGGCCAAACCAACTACCAGCAAGGTTTCCGAGGCTGCTGAGGGTTGCGAGGACAAAGTTGATCCGGTATTCGAGCTCCGCTGCGATCGCTGCACCCCAGAACAATTTCAGTACGTGCAAATATCGTCCCATGTTTATCGCCATTTTTTTCCGTTGAAATACTTAAATTCCTTCATATTTTAAAGGTTGTGTGAAGCTAAATGCTGTACGGACACCTTATTTCATTATAACTTTAAGTTATTGGTACTGCATACTTAAGTAATTTTACTGAGCCAAATTATTAAGTTTTTTAACAAATTTTCAGTAAGATTTACAATTTATTGATTTAAGTCAATTTCAGGCTGATACTTTCTGCCACTTATTAAGCAGGATTCATCTTTAAACACAAATAATCGCTTGATACATTTGAAATACTAATATGTTACAATACTTCATATTATAAAATTTTAAAAATCATCTACCTATATCCCAAAGAGACGATTAGGATGGTGCATACGTACTCACGAGGAATAGGTAACGAGGAATAAGGAGAAATACGTAACCCTACTTACCAAGCTCGATTTCATAACATTGACTTAAGTAACAACACGTAAGGGAACAAAAACATGGATGCTTTAACTTTATCCAGACTGGGCGTCAAACACACCAAGAGTGCAGTAGCCGAATCGCTGCGGATCAATACAGGGCTAGACATGACAACCCCAGTTACTTTTTACGGAATTGTCAACGAGCACTGCAACGTGAAATGCCGTCAATGCGAGTATTGGCGCCTCAAAGAATATAAAGACGAAATGACGATCGAAGATTGGCAAAATGCCCTGTTGAGTGTCAAAGAATTTATCGGCGAATTTTCCATCAACTTTAGCGGTGGCGAACCTTATATTAAGAAAGGTTTTCTAGACTTGCTGACATTTGCCAACAAAAACGGCATCCACGCCGGTGTCACCACAAACGGCTATTGTATGACTCGGGAAAATGCAGCGAAAACTGTAGCGGCGCGTCCTTTTAATGTGAATATGTCCGTTGACGGGCCGAACGCAGAATTGCACGATTATTTGCGCGGTCAACCCGGATTGTTTGACAGACTTTCCAAAGGAATCGTTTATCTGCGCGAAGAACAAGAAAAACAAAACGTCCTGTTTCCAATCAACGTCAAACCAACTATCAATCGGCTCAACTTCCGCCACCTAGAGGAAATTGTAACCTGGGCGAAAGGAATTGGAGCCACGACGGTGAACTTCCAACCAGTCAACCGCTGGACACCAGAAACCTATTCGGAATTGTGGGTAGAAGAAGAAGACAGGGAAGAATTTTCACAGGTAATTGAGCGCTTAATAGATATGAAGAAAAACGGCGCACCAATTATGAACAGCGATGAAGTATTGCGTTTGATGGTTCCTCACTTCCAGGAACAAAAAGCTCCTGATTCGACTCGGCCTTGTCGTGTTGGACTCCGCAATTACTGGATTGATACGCGCGGCGATGTAAAATTGTGCGATGAATATCCGGTGATTGGCAATGTGAAAGAGACCAGTGCCCGCGAGATTTGGTACGGCGAAAAAGCTCAGGAAGTCCGCCGTGATACCTTGAATTGTGGCAAGTTGTGTCTGATTACTTGTGTGTCGCAAAAGACGATTTTGGACAAGGTGAAAATGGGCATGAAGTTATTAAAGAATTGAGGTTTGAGCAGTGTTAAAATTGCTGGTGTTCATGGTAGCCGGGTTTTGGTAAAAAACCCGGTTTTTTGTTTGATGAATTGTCTTGAGGTTTGTAGTAAAAACTTTAGTCCTCAATTTTTTAAAGAGTTATAGTTGTAGTGTGTGTGACCGCGAAAAATCCTGATACATACCAGGGACTATGAATTGTCACGCACCCTTTTCTACCATTTTTACACAGTTTTCTGAGATTGGGTGCGTTTAATTCTCTCGCTGCGTGGCGAGAAACCGGGTTTCTCCGACAATTTTCGGTGGATTACGAGAGATTAATTCTCTCGCTGCGTGGCGAGAAACCGGGTTTCTCCGACAATTTTCGGTGGATTACGAGAGATAAGGGAATCAACCCGGTTTCTGGGATTTGGGTGGTCAAAAAAAATATATAAATGCGACTTGATTATTATGAAAAATAAGAATATCTCCCGATTAACAATCGGGAGAACATCAAAACTACTCCACAGTCCAAGGACTCAAACAAGGAGTCCAAGCACTTAATTCTTCAGGTTTAAACCAGAGACTAATTTCCTGATTTGCAGTCTCGACAGCATCAGAACCGTGAATAATATTGCGGCCAACATTCACAGCCAAATCGCCGCGAATTGTTCCCGGTTCAGAATTCAGAGGATTTGTCGCGCCAATCATTTTTCTCGCCGACGCCACAACGCCGCCCCCTTCCCACACCATCGCCACCATCGGCCCGGAAGTGATGAAGTCTACCAGTCCCGCAAAAAACGGTCTTTCTTTGTGTACGGCGTAATGCTGTTCGGCTAGTTCGCGACTCGCCGTGATTAGCTTCATCCCAACTAGCGTAAAGCCTTTGGCTTCAAAACGACCGATAATTTCGCCGACGAGTCCGCGCTGTACGCCGTCGGGCTTAATCGCTAAAAAAGTCCGTTCCAAGATTAACTCCTATTGTTTTCTTAACCGATCCAAAAGACAGAGTAGCTCACAATGCACCTAAAGGCAATTCTGGGAAGAGCAAATTGTTATTTGTAGACTTACAGGACTCACGCATTAATTAGGTATTTCTGTCATGGCCAGCTACCCCTTGCGATCGCAAAATCTGTGTGTTTAATTGCAGGATCTATTTTTCATCGGTTCTGCTTAAGTCCTGACTTAGATCGTGTCAGTCTAAATACTTATCTGCGCTACGGTTGCAATAGCAGAGAAAAATAGTCTCAGACCCCTGCGATTGCTTCACTTCAATGCCTTACGTTCACAATGACATCTTTTCAACAGTTGACAGTTGACAGTTGACAGTTGACAGTTTGAGAGCCACCTCTACCTAGAAGTCCGAGGATTGGAGTAATGAATAGTCTGATTTTAATTTCTCCCGAGCAGGGAGAGGCTTTCAACTAATTCTTTCTGGTAATTTTCCATAATATGATGCAAATCACATTATTTTGTGACGGCAAACACGCTAAGTATACGATCTAAAATACACATATGTATGACAAGAAACACAATTACTTAGACTCACAAACATAGATAATTAATGCAGGGATCGAGATTATCTTGAGAACAGCCACTCCGAGGAAAAAGCTATGAAAGAGATTATGGCATTCATTGCACAAAAAAAAGATGAGTTTGCAAAATTGCCGTTATTTGAATTTCTAGCTAATAAACACATTCACCCGAATCAACGACTAATTTTTGCACCTGTACTCGATCCTTTGGCTATGGGCTTGAGTGATTTAAACAAGTACGTCCTCCGAGACTCTTCCAGCAATAACAAGGTTCAGGAACTGATTAACAAATATACTTACAAAGAAAACTACTACTGGTACGGGTATCTGCAACATCTAGAGACATTGGGTTTCAACAAATTAATGAGTTACGGGGACTTCAGGCTGCTTTGGGGTGAAGAAACTAAAAAAACTCGATCGCTCTGTTCGGTGCTGGAACGCTACGCTTGGAAAGCCTCTCCCATTCAGAAACTGGTGTTAGCCGAAGCCTTGGAAGGAACCGCCACAGTTTTTTGTGAGGCGGCGCTAGCAGTGATCGTGGAATTAGAGAAAATCAATAAAAAAGAATATATTTATTTGGGAGGAAGTTATGTTGGTTTGGAAAATCATCAAATTTTAAATACACCGGAGATGTTGCAAGTTTTAGCAGAGATAGAACTTTCTGATGCGGAACGCCAAGCAGCTTTAGAATTAGCACAAAATGTATTTGAACTATTTACAGAAGCGATGCACGAGCTATTTGGACACAGTACAACAAATTCTTGCAAAACTGTGCTGCAAGTATCCTCTATTTCTGCGTTCGATCGCACTCTTGACTGTTTAGACGTTTGTTAAGAAGACCGTTGAAACCGCGTCTATACAAGCACTCACCCCACGAGAGAAGACGCTCGCGAATGGAATTCGCGCCTGGGCGAATGGAATTCGCGCCTACACAAAGAAAACCCGCCTCCGCGGGTTGAAGAGCCGGCAGTTAAAATTATGTTACCTTCTTCAGTCCGCGGAGGCGGACATCGTTTGTGTAGATGCGAATTCCATTCGTACGTCTTATTTTAATAATTAAACAATCACTAAGTTATCTCGGTGTACTGCGGTTTCTACGCCTGCATAACCTAAAATCTCAGCAATTTTATCTGATTTGCACCCTTTGATTTGTCTCAACTCTAAGCTGCTATAATTGACAAGTCCCCTCGCAATTTGTTTGCCTTCTCCGTCGCACAACTGCACGGAATCATCAGCTTGAAATTCTCCTTCTACTTGAGCAATTCCCGCAGCTAACAGCGATTTTCCGCCGTGGGAAATTGCCTTGACAGCACCCGGATCTAAATAGAGTTTTCCGGCTGGAATTAAGACGTTGGCTATCCAGTGTTTTCTAGCGTTTACTGGGCGCGGTTGCGGCTCGAATTGAGTGCCGATCGCCTCGCCGTTCAATATTTTCTCAATATTACCAGGAAAGCAGCCGTTGGTGATGACTGTGCGTACTCCTGATGCTGTGGCGATTCTGGCGGCTTCAATTTTTGTCACCATTCCGCCGGTTCCCCAACCGCTGCGGGAATCTCCTGTTTGTACGTCCAATGCTGTGAGTTGTGCCATGCTTTCTACTAGGGCGATCGGCTGTGCGTCGGGATTGCTGCGCGGATCTGCTGAATACAGCCGATCGACATCGGTGAGCACAAACAACCAATCTGCTTCTACCAAACTCGCTACTAGCGCCGAAAGCGTGTCGTTATCGCCAAATTTGAGTTCGTCTACCGCTACAGTATCGTTCTCATTGACGATCGGAATTACGCCCAATTTGAGCAGTTGCTGAAACGTATTGTAGGCATTAACATACCCGTTGCGCTGTACTAAATCGCCTCTGGTGAGCAATACTTGGGCGATCGGCTGTTGTAGAGTAGTGAACAAGTCATCGTAAACGCGCATCAGCCGCCCTTGTCCGACGGCGGCCACAGCCTGCTTCAGAGCGATATTTCGTGGGCGTTCCGTCAAGCCCAAGCGCGCGCAGCCCACTCCCACCGCACCGGAAGAAACCAACACTACTCGATGGCCTTGTTGCTGCAAACCGGCCAAAATCTCGACTAATGTAGCAATAGTTGAGAGAGCTAAGTTCCCGGTAGTCGATCGAGTAAGTGTCGAAGTTCCTATTTTAACAACAATAGTTTGAGTCATCGGTTATTAGTTATTAGTTATTAGTTATTAGTTATTAGTTATATTATCTGCGATCGCACGCCCGCAATCAAATTGATTTGTAGTGAAAAATGCAAGTCTTCATAGGAAGCATCTCAGTTTTGCATTTGTAGTGCTGTTTGCGATCGCGATCGTTGTATAATTGGCGATCGTTGTATAATTGCCGATCATTGTATAATTGCGGAGCGGGGACAGCACTAATGCCAACTGTCAACTGTCAACTGCCAACTGCCAACTGCCAATTGCCAACTGCCAACTGTCAACTGTCAACTGTCAACTGTCAACTGTCAACTGACTACTTTCTGCTATCAAGAGAAGCACCCAAAGCTTGAGACACCCAAACTTCAAAAGAACGCACCGGATACTTGCGAAGCGCATACCCAGCATCAACCATTGGCTCAACTAAAATAGTAAACATACCCAAACGATTGCCGGCCAAAACATCAGTAAAAAGTCGATCGCCCACCATCGCCACCTGTTCCACCGGCAAATTCATCGCCGTCACCGCTTTTCGCAACTTGCGCCGCGACGGCTTAGCCGCACCAGTGATGTAAGGTAGATTCAAAGACTCAGCAATTCGACCGATCCGAGTCTGACTTAAATTATTGCTCGCCAACCACAGCGATACTATAGGTTTAATTTCTGCCACCCACAGGCTGAGTTCCTCAGAAGCATTCATTGCTGTAATGGGAACGAGAGTTTCATCCACATCCAACACTAATCCTTTAATATGATATTTCTCAAGAATATCAGCCGTTAAATTTACGACCGAATTGCCTAGAACTAAGTCTGGCTGTAGTAGTTTTCCCCAAGTCATAATGATTTTAGATTTTAGATTTTAGATTTTAGATTGAGAAATAAGAAGCGGGAAGTTAAACATTCAAAAAGTCAAAAGTAAAAAGTCAATAATTATGGCTTTTGCTTTGTAATATCGTTTTCGTTTGCATCCGAATCAGCATTTTCGGAGTGTAGTGCTGTCCCGCTTGCTCATGAGAAGCCTCAAACGCTCGGTATAATTCCGATGTAGCCGAATCCAATATAACTTTTGACTTTTTACTTTTAGCGGTTCTCAAGCGTGGTGAGGTATGCCCACGGAGGCTGCCCTATGCCCTATGCCCTATGCCCTATGCCCTATGCCCATGAGTACCTCATATGAAAGCTCGAAAGGCTATATGTATTAGTCCTTGGCCATCTATTGACCCGATCGCACTTTCTGGTCAACTTGAGCCACAGCAGCATCGTGTTCCGCCTGAGTGCGGCTGAAAATGTGAGTGCCGTCGTATCGAGCCATAAAATACAGGTATTCTGTATTTTCAGGAGCCAGAGTCGCTTCCAGACTTGCGATTCCCGGAGCTGCGATAGGAGTTGGCGGCAGCCCTACATTCATATAGGTATTGTAGGGAGAAGGCGTTTCCACCTGCTTAAAAGTCAGAGGTTTCTCCTTGGTTTGTCTGATGCCGAGGGCGTATTCCACCGTCGGATCGGAACCCAATTTCATGCCCTTATTCAAGCGACTGGTAAATACCCCAGAAATGCGATGGCGTTCGGAAGCAACCACAGCTTCTTTTTCTACAATACTCGCCAGCGTCACCCATTCTTTCAAAGAAAGCTTAGTATTGTTCTGATTTTTTTGAAAGACCGGTAAAGCTATCCGCTCGAAACGGCCGAGCATTTGTTTGATCACAGCTTCCGGGCTGACTGCATCGCCGTCTAACTGATAGGTATCCGGGTACAAAAACCCTTCCAAATGAGGCAAGCCACTGGGTAGCCAAGGGTAATCAGCGTAGGGAACTTGACTCGCCGCCGCCATAAAATCCTTAGCCGGAAAAAAACCTTGGGCTTCAAAATAAGTGCTCATTTGTTGCAATGACCACCCTTCGGGAATCGTGAAACTCTGCTGTACGACTTCACCTTTCCAAATTTTTTCAGCAACCGCACTCAGAGGCTGAGTCGGTGAGAGTTGGTAAGTTCCGGCTTTAAAACCTCCGTCGCGGTTTTGCATAGTCAGCCAGCGGGCCCACATATTCCATGCTCCTGCCGATCGAATTAAGCCCGCCGCTTCCAAATCCTGCCCGATTTTTTGACTGGAAGTACCGGGGGGGATTTGAATCGAAACAGCAGCATCCTTGGACGGGGGAGTTGACTCGGCGGCTGTTTTAGGAGGGGCAGAAGCCCAGCTCCACCAAGCCCAGCCCTGCCAAGCGCCAACTCCCCAAATTGCAGGCAGCAACGCCAGATAAAACAACCATTTAGAGACTTTCGGGGATTTTTTTTGGCCCTCGCGCGCGCTGCCTTTGGTCAGTTGTTCTTTACTCATAATCCGTTGTCCTCGATAAGCGGCGATTAAGTAGCGACTAATGAGTGATGACCTGCGATTGATGACCGAAAAGTTACGGATACCAGCCCTTGAAAATATGCCCTTCACGCTGCCCAATTCTATAGCCCGAGCTGACAGGAAGGCGGAATCAGGGAAAAAGTTCGATCGACCTAGCAGTTGACTTTTGTCTAAAATAGTCAAATATTCTGCTTTTTGCCCTCATGCCTTCTGCAATTAGAGATTGCAGGTCGATCGAGTATACATCATCAACCCGAAGCGGGCGGCCACTCTTGACACCGCCCCTACTCTAAACCAGTTTCTTTGCACTTCACAAGCCCAGCAAAACTGAACTCAATATCTAATCAAGCTCATCAAAGAACTGATCTTCTAGCATCGGCAACATCGGTTCCAGCCTTTGGAACTCTTCTTCCGAGAGCAATTCAGGCTTGCCGTCATCATTCATTCGAGCCAAGATAAAAAACGGGTCTAGAGGTGTATAAATGGCATATTCCTGCTCTTCGTGATAGAAGCTGGTCAACCACATTAGTTCCTCGAACTCTGACTCCTCATCGGGATCGGCATTAGGCTCCAAATCCTCGTCAGGAAATTCCGGCAATTCACCAACTACAGTCAGTGTCACCGCCGTGCGCCGGAGTGTCAAGTTCTGCTCTTGCAGGACAACTTTAGCAGTATCAAAAATTGTGTCTATTTCGGTCTCGTCTTCTACAGGAATTGCTGCTTCGTCGGTATCGTCTCCGTGCCAAGTAAAAATTTCTACAGGAGAGTCGATCGGCAACAGCAAGGCGTATTCTTGACCTTCTAGGTTCATCGAATATTCTATGTTGCAAGTTAGCGATCGCCCAAATTCATCCGTCAGGGTGACGGACGTTTCGTGGGAATTACCATTCTCTTTGCGGTATGGGGATGAGGACATCGCGTGTATCTTAATTTTCCGTCAATAATTCAGTAATCTTTGCTTGACAATTGGGGATTTTCGTGGCGATATTGGGCCTCTTCGGGCGATCGCCAGTCCACAAACTTAAACCGCGAGACTCGCGGCATTTTCCACAGGCGAGGAGTGCAGCGTTTAAATCTCAGCCGAGTCCAGAGCGACACTGAGGACAAATCACAGTTATGTGCTGCTTCAGTACCGAGGTTCTGGGGATTTTTCTCCCATGTGTCAACGCTTACAGGTGTGCGTAGCAAACTTGCACAACTAGGATATCACGCCTCTGTTACTACCTATGAGGATTGGGAATGGCGCTCTTGCTTTTGTCTGCGCTCGTCTAGCCACTGCTGCAAAATCAAGGCCGCTGCTTTGCGATCGATCAAACCCTTATGGCGCGACGGGGACATCCCTTGGGCTTGGATCAGTTCCTCGGCGCCCACAGAAGTCAGGCGCTCGTCGGCGTATTCTAGGGGGAGTTCTAAGGCGGTGGCGATGCGAGTGGCGTATTTCTGGACTTTTCGGGCTTGAGTGCCCACTTCTCCGTTGAGGGAGTAGGGCAGGCCAGCCACCAAAATTTGCACTCTTCGCTCTTCCACGAGTTCTCTGAGACAAGCTACATCTCGATCGAAGGACGATCGTACCAGAGTAGTAATCCCCGTAGCGATTAAACCAGTGCCGTCACATCCGGCGATGCCGACTCGTTTGCTGCCGATATCTAATCCGAGGGCTGAAATCCATAATTTTTCGTTGAACATCAATCAATTTTAGATTTTAGATTTTAGATTTTAGATTTATTTGTTTCTGAGCCGGATATTTTTTTACGAACCGCGAAGACGCGAATAACGCGAAGGAAGAAGGGAAGAAGTTGGGTTTTTTCGGTTTGTAGTGAGGACTTTAGTCCGCATAAATAAGAGGACTAAAGTCCTCACTACAAACCCTTAATTTAGCCGACATTATATCAGAAATTAAGTTCTACTCTGGGGCGTCGCCGTCGATCGGCAATTCCGGCAAATTCAGAGGCAAAATGCTGCTAGCATCTGTTGCTCCAGATTCAGGATTTTGGCTGTTCAAAGGGTTAACTTGATTAGCTTGATTTTTTCCGGAGTCCAACAAAAAGGGCTTAATCTCAGACGACGCGGGCCCTGTTGTGGCTTCTCCAGCCATCGGGCCGAGCCAGGACATCCTACCCGGTACGGGTTTGCGAGTTGGCTGGAAGCTTTGCAGCATTTCTGATAGCTGGAGTCCTTCGAGGGAGACTAACTTGGACTCGCGCAATTTGTGCCACACCGATCGCGACATCAGCAAGCTGTGTTCCAAACGCACGGCTCCAAATTGCTCTAAATAAGCTTCCCGTTCCGGCTGATAGTCGGCGGAAGCCAGTTGCAGGCTTTGGACTGGGAAATCTTGAACGAGGCGCGCCATTTGGGATAGCAGTTCGGGGTACAACCAAGTGTAGGCCGGGTGCACTGTCAGTTGGGCGACGTGCGGCTGTTGGCCGTTGCGGGATAGCTGTATCTGAAAATAGCCGATCGCAGCTTTGCGCTGCGGTTCAAATACGTAGGCGCTGACTACCTCTGTTTTGCTCAGCCACTGTTTGACACCTTCAAATAAGGCGCCGAAGAAACTGGTTTTGAAGTCTTGAATGTGCCGATCGAATACTTGACGTACTAACGGCGGCATAGACGCGGTATCGAGTTGATATAAAAATTGAGCGTCAGCGTTGCTTACGGGCAGCAGGTTGGGCAAATCTGGCGTCGCGGAGGCCATTTCTTGGAGGCGTTCCGGGGCGATCGACCAATAAGTCATCTGGGCCAACGGCTGAAACCCGTTCTGGCGGTACAAGGCCAGGGAAGTTTTATCGCCGACATTCACCTCTAGCAGCCAGGTGCGTGCCTCCCAGACTGCCTCGAAGCAGTACCGCATCAGCATCGAACCAATGCCTTTGCTGCGGGCTTCTGGGTCTACCCCGACGCGATCGATCCGCCAAGTGCTGCGGGTGCGGTTGAAAGGAGAAATCTGAATTATGCCCTTAACTGTCCCCTCTTCTTCGGCAACATGGGCTCGAAACAGCGACTGACCAGGGTTGGGAAACAAGCTAAACAGCTTTAGCAGTCCGTACCAGCGACGAATCTGCTGAAACTTTTTACCTAGTACCAAGTCGCAGCTTGCGCCCTTGCGTTTTTCTGGTTGTTCGGCTGTTTCCGCGCACAATTGTTCCATCGCCTCGATGTCGCGGTACTGAAACGGGCGAATCACAACCTGGTTTTGGTTTTGGGAGGGAAATGAAGTCATATAGAAATTCTCAAGTGGTTAGTGGTTATTGGTTATTGGTTATTGGTTATTGGTTATTGGTTATTGGTTATTGGTTATTGGGGTTATTGGTTATTGGTTATTGGTTATTGGTTATTGGTTATTGGTTATTGGTTATTGGTTATTGGTTATTGGTTATTGGTTATTGGTTATTGGTTATTGATGTCAACTTAATGTCAAACGTACTGCTGGTCTTCTGTTTACCGCTGAGGCCAGATCCCCCCTAGCCCCCCTTAAGAAGGGGGGGACAGGAGCATTCTCAAAGTCCCCCTTCTTAAGGGGGATTTAGGGGGATCTGGCCTCAGCGGTAAACAACATATACAAAGGCTTTTAGCTTTAACTTGACAGGCTTTGGTTGGCGAGTCACTCACGAAAGTTGAGAACCGTAATAGCACGAAACTGGACAAGAAAATTAAAAAATCAAATATCTTTAAGAAAGGGGAAGAGTTACGGAAGTTTTGAGTTCTCAACTTATAACTTTTAATTCTTCACCCTTTCTCGATCGATCTAAAATTAAAAATTTCAAATCATTTGTTTGACTTTTTAATTTTCAGTCTTCAACTCAAGATTTTGCTCGGCAGAGGTCGAATTAAAACGACTGGTGTTCGCTCGTCAGCATTCCCGGCGGGGTTGCTGCGTAACGCTTGCTCTAAAAATGTTACCGATAAATCGGAGGTCGCTGCTAATATCTTAACTGCTTTTAAGTCATTAGCGTCTACGATCGCCGCCGCAAGTCCAGTTTCTCGTTGAATTTCCTCTACAACTTGCTGGGGATTGTCCGGGCCAAGGACAATAAATTGGTCGAAGGGAGGCAAAGTTCCCGTAACATCGTCGATTAGCCTGGCTTGTTCCCCTGCAAGTTGGTAAAAGACTCCCGGTTTACCGAATATTTTAGCTATAGAGCCGATCGCAAATGCGGCCACTACACGCCAAGGCCCAACTACATCAACCAATGTCTGCATTCCGCAAGCGGTGGCCAAACTCGACATCGGCAAGAAAAACAAGCAGACTCGCTTGGCTACCCATCCGGGTTTGACTTCGCTGGGATGGCGGTAGCGTCCCTGCATCAAGGCTAAGGGAGTTTCGGCGAGGGCGACAATATCACCTTTGTTGGCGCGCGGTAACACGTAACGCTTGACAATTTCGACGGGATTGTCGAGTTCGGCGAGGATGTGGGTGCGAATTGGGAAGACTTCTGCAACGCCGACATTGCGGGCTGTGGGTACGGTGTCCGAGTTGGGAAATTGCAGCGGGACTACTACGTTGCGGACTCTGGGGATGCGCCCGCTTGGGCCGTAGGTGATGAAATGTATTTGCACCCAAGCTGACTGCAATTTGTTTAAATCTTGCCCTTGAATGTCTACGGAAACTTTAATTTTCGTGTTTTTTTGGGCTTTAACAATATAGCCGAACCAGTAATCGTCTGCTCTTGCTTCTGCGTCTTCGTGACCAGGAATGACTTTTGTCTGGGAAGTCACGCCGTCTAAACTTCCGTCTGACAGCAGTTTCACCTGTGCCCGCACATCTGGCAACATAATCTCGAACCGCTGTGTCAGATTGCGGAATTCCATTTCGCCAACCAACAGATAGCGGTTGGGTTCGTTTATGGCTAAGTGCCATTCTCCGGCTGTAAGTTCTAGTTTATTTGCACTCCCAGTCCGGCGATAGTTCAACTCTAGGCCCAATCCGCCCAATGCCAGCAGCGAACCGGCTGCTGCGATTCCTGTTGCTAAAGTCTCAATCACTCAAATCACCGCCAATAATATTTTGTGTTTACTGTAGTCGATCTCGGGTACTTCGAGATCCGATCCGGCAGTAATTGCATTTGCTGGGTTTGCTGGGGGGATGCCAGTTAGTAAATTTTGCTGTCAGCGGTTTGGATGTTGGCGGGCTGTGGGGATGGGATGTGCGATCGGTTGAGTTAAGATTTGAAATATCAAATTACTGAATTCGCGATGCCAGCTAAAGATATCTACCATGATGCCGTCAAGCAAGCGCTGATTAAAGATGGCTGGTTGATTGTAGCCGAAAACTATATGCTGGAATATGGTGGTGATAAACTTTATCCTGATATTGCCGCCGAAAAGTCGATAGCAGCAGAACAGCAAGGACGAAAAATTATTGTTGAGGTGAAGAGTTTTTTAGGCCGCTCTTTCATCAACGATCTAGAAAATGCAGTTGGTCAATATATCATTTATCGTAATGTTTTACAAGCCCAAAAATCTGAGTACGAATTGTATTTAGCGGTCGCAACTAGGGTTTATAAGGATGGTTTTCAAAAGAAACTCGCCCAATTAATTGTTGAAACTAATCGGGTGAAATTGCTAACTTTTGACACTGAAGAGGAGGTAATTGAGCGATGGATAAATTAGAGTATTATCGTCATTTGATTCGGAAAGTTTTAACTGAATATTACGAATTGGGGTCAAAATCGACCAATTCAAAGCTAGAAAATGTGCTGGTTTTTGACGAGGAACACGACAATTATTTATTGATGGTAATGGGTTGGCAGGGGGAAGAACGGATTAAGGTCAATACTATTCACGTGCGATTGCGGGATGGCAAAATTTGGATTGAGGAGGATTGGACAGAAGATGGGGTGGTGACAGATTTTTTGCAGGCTGGGGTTTCGCGGGAAGAGATTGTTTTGGCGTTTCATCCACCGCATTTACGGCAATATACAGAGTTTGCGATCGCTTAAGAAAGGCGATCGCCCTTCTAACTATCTCATCTAATTCGTTTAAAATTTAGATAAAAAGCAGCCACGATCCCTATGACACTAGCCATCACTCCAACCAAGCAGTATATCGAACAACGCAACGGAGGGTATTGGATTCAAGGAACTCGCATTTCCTTCGATTCAGTCGTTTATTCCTTCTTGAATGGAGAAGCACCCGAAAGCATTGCCCAAAATTTTCCACTTCTTTCGCTAGAACAGGTTTATGGTGCGATCGCCTTTTATCTTGCCAACCGAGAAATCGTTGATGCGTACTTAGAAGAAGGTGAAGCAGAATTTAAGGAATTGCAACAGTCTTTGAGACAAAAAAGTCCACTTCTGTACCAACAATTGATAACTGCTCAAAATCGGAAAAAAGGCGCATTATGACGAAAATTAGATTAAAAATTTGCGTTTTCATGCTTCTAGAAATCGCCACTATAGCTATCTTCGCTCCACAACTCACTAAGAGTGCGATCGCTCAATCCATCACAGACAAAAGCTGCGTCGCCGATATTGTAGGTGAAGATATTGGCTCACAAGTTAATATCAGATCGGGTGCTGGAAGCATTTTTAGCGTTGTAGGCACTGTATCGGTAGGAAATCTAGTCATTGTCGCTAATGATGACCAAAATAAAAGTGCTGTCGTATCTCCACTCAGTCGCAAAGATAGTGAAGGAAATGTCTGGTATTTGACGACAAGATTGAGAGCAAGTGAGTACAAAGGTTGGATCAAAGCAGACTTTTTGAAACTCAGATGTCCTAATCCCTAGGTGTGGCGCTCAAAAAGAGGAGGCACTCTGCACGGACTTTCTCTTTTATTTTACTTTAAATATGCGATCGCCCAAACAACTCTCGATCGCACTTATCCGATTCTATGTACTTAAGTATTTGCCACCAAACTTCAAGTATGAATTCGGCACAACTCCTACGAGAATTCCCTGATATTTATTTACCAGGACAGTGCGAACAACACCTCAACAACGCCCTTACCTCATTAACCTCGTTTCTCCGAGGAACTTAGAGAAACTTCTAGAAGTGCTGCTGTGCGGGCGAGGTATTAAATTCATTGTGAAAAATATTAGCTTAAACCATTTTTGGGTTAATATCGATACATAACCACAAATTAGGTGATACTCAAATAAAGGCGATCGCCCGATCGATGTCTCTTAAAAAAACAGCTTGCCTAAGTGTAGTCGAGCAAAAAGAATATCCGCATCGCTGCAATAGCGAATTGTCATATGCCATCATCCCAGGCTTCAATCTTTAACAAACTCATAGGTAGCGCCCCGCTGCGAGCTGTTTTGATTGTCCCCTTCGTGTTACAAATCATGGGGGCGGTCGGCATTGTTGGCTACTTATCTTTTCGCAACGGACAGAAAGCAGTCAACGATTTGGCATCTCAACTGCGGACTGAAGTCAGCAGCCGCATTGACCAGCATCTGGACAGCCAACTCGACACAGCACGCCACCTTGCTCAAGTTAATGGTGATGCCTTCGATGTGGGATTGCTCGATCCCAAAGATTTAGATAATATGGCTCGTTTTTTCTGGAAACAGATGCAATTGTTTAATGTCGGCTACATCAGCTTTGGCGCTCCAGGAGGCGAGTATGCGGGTGCTGGATATCAAACAGATCAAAATATTATTTCTGGCATCAGCAATCCAAAGCAACGTGGCAATCGAGATCATTACTTTTACAATACAGATAGTCAGGGCAATCCCACTAAGCTTGCTGAGATATTTAAAAATTTTGAGTTCGAGAAAGAACCGTGGTACTCAAACACGGTTAAAGCTGGAAAACAGACATGGGTTTTATATCAGTGGACAACCACGCCTTATCCTCTGTCTGTTTCTGCAAACAGACCGATTTATGACAAGAACAATCAACTAATTGGTGTCATAGTCATCGACCAGCGTCTTTCGGAAATTAGCGATTTTTTGCGTAAATTGAAAGTCAGTAAATCGGGCAAAACGTTTATTTTGGAACGCAGCGGGCTAATTGTTGCGAGTTCCAGCACCGAGCAACCTTTTAAATTGATTGATGGCAAGCCTAAACGGTTAAACGCATCAGAAAGTAGCGATGTGCTGATCCGATCGACATCTCAATATTTAGTTAAGCATTTTGGCGATCTCAACAAGATTAAAGATAATCAACAGCTTGATTTCTTGCTGAATAAAGAACACCAGTTTGTCCAAATTTTACCCTGGAAAGATGAGTGGGGATTGGATTGGTTGGTAGTTGTGGCGGTTCCTGAATCGGATTTCATGGGGCAAATTAATGCTAATACTCGCACTACGATTCTATTTTGTATCGGCGCCTTAATTGTGGCTACGGTTGTGGGTTTTTACACTTCCCGCCTGATTGCTGGGCCGATCGCACTATTGAGCCAAGCATCACAGGATTTCGCCTCTGGGAAGTTCGATCGCACTGTGGAAGTCTCCGGTAAGAATGAACTGGGTGTGCTTTCGGAATCCTTCAACGATATGGCGCAGCAACTGCGCGACTCTTTTACAGCCCTAGAAAATACCAACCTCGAACTCGAACATCGCGTCGAAGAACGCACCGTAGAACTCAAAATTGCCAAAGAAATGGCAGACGGCGCCAACCGCGCCAAAAGCGAATTTTTGGCTAACATGAGCCACGAATTGCGAACTCCCCTCAACGGCATTTTAGGCTACGCACAAATTCTCCAGCGCAGCGAACCGATGACGCAAAAAGGACGCAGCGGTGTTGATATCATTTATCAGTGCGGTTCGCACCTGCTAACGCTGATTAATGATGTCTTGGATTTGTCGAAAATTGAAGCCCGGAAACTCGAATTGCATCCCACAGCTTTTCACCTACCTTCATTCATCCAAGGTGTTGCGGAAATCTGCATGATTCGCGCCCAGGAAAAGGCAATTACCTTTGATTTGCAGATTGATTCGCAACTCCCGACAGGGGTTTGCGGTGATGAAAAACGTTTGCGCCAAGTGCTGCTAAATTTGCTGGGAAATGCAACTAAGTTTACGGAAAAAGGCGGAGTGGTTTTTCAGGTTGATGTGATTAAAGATGCTGAGTTTTCCGATTCAAGTTCTCAGTTAAATTTAAATCAAAAAATATATAAAATTCGCTTTACAGTTGAAGATACAGGCCCGGGAATGACCGCAGTACAAGTTAAGAAAATATTCTTGCCTTTTGAGCAAGTAGGTGATGTGAAAAAACAATCGGAAGGTACTGGATTGGGACTTGGGATCAGTCAAAAGATTGTGGGCTTAATGCAGAGTGAAATTGCGATCGACAGTCGTGCAGGAGTTGGCAGTATTTTTTCCTTTGAAGTGTCACTCCCGGAGGCGCAAAATTGGGCTGATAGTTCGAGAATCGTCGAACAGGGCGCTGTTTTGGGTTACTTGGGTGAAAAACGCAAAATTCTGGTGGTGGATGACAGGTGGGAAAATCGGGCTGTGCTGGTGAACTTGCTAGAACCGATCGGCTTTAAGATGATTGAAGCGGCTGATGGTAAGGAAGGACTCGATATCGCTTTAGCCACCAAACCCGATTTAATCCTCACCGATTTAGCGATGCCGGTGATGGACGGATTCGAGTTTTTGCACCAAATCCGCGCTCATCCTCAACTGCGAGATGCGATCGTGCTAGTGTCGTCTGCAAGCGTGTTTGAGATCGATCGCCAAAAGAGCCTGGATGCAGGCGGAAATGATTTTTTGCCAAAACCAGTACAAGCAGATGTATTGCTAGGCTTACTTCAAAAATATTTGCAATTGGACTGGGTATATGACGACACAGTAACTGCGCGTAAAAAAGCGCAAAATGCGATGCCAAATGAAATGCAGATTCCGGCGATCGAGATTTTACAGTTATTAGATGAACAAGCTCAATCTGGCGATTTAGATGCGGTAATCGAGATTGCCGAGGAAATCCAAACAGCGAATCCAGAACACGCGATTTTTGCCCAAAAAATACTCGTTTTGGCAGAAGGTTTTCAAGTCAAAGAGCTGCGGGCATTGATTCAAGAACATTTATCAAAAGTTTAAGGGGGAAAATCATGCTTGAGTCTGATAAAAAATTTATTTTGATAGTAGATGACAGTGCCACCAATTTGTCTGTGCTGTCGCAAGCCTTAAAAACAGCAGGCTACAAAGTGCGGGTAGCCGTGGACGGAGAATCGGCGCTCGTTATGCTAGAAAAATGTCCGGTCAATCCGGCAAAAAACTTTTTTCCAGAACTAATTTTGCTAGATGTGCAAATGCCGGGAATCGACGGCTTTGAAACCTGTCGCCGAATTAAAGAGAACCAGCTAACAAAGGCAATTCCAGTCATTTTTATGACTGCTTTAGCAGATGCCGAAAGTAAGATGAAAGGATTGTCATTAGGTGCGGTGGATTACATCACAAAACCTTTTGAACAAGACGAAGTAATTGCGAGAGTTAACATTCACTGGCGGCTCAAAGAGTTGACCGACAATCTGGAACAGCAAGTTACAGAACGCACTTGCGCTTTACAAAAAGCCCAAGTCAAGGTAGTGCAGCAAGAAAAACTGTCCGCCCTGGGACAACTCGTGGCGGGAGTCGCCCATGAAATTAACAACCCGCTGAGTTTTATGGTCAGCAACATTGCGCCTGCAAAGGAATATCTTACTGAGATTACAGAACTTCTTAGCCTTTATCAAAAATATTATCCTGAACCTCCATCAGATATCGCTAGCAAGATTGAAGACATAGATTTGGAGTTTGTGATCGAGGATTTTTCTCACTTGTTAGATTCCATGGAAGTAGGCACTGAGCGCATTAAAGATATTTCGCTGTCGCTGCGAAACTTTGCTCGTTCGGATGGAGATACTGTGAGCGCGATTGAGCTGCACCAAACTCTAGATAGTACGCTGTTGCTGTTAAAACACCGACTCAAGGATCAAGGATGTCGCCCCGCCATTGAAGTTATCCAAAACTACGGTGAATTGCCCCTAATTAAATGCTATCCCGGCCCGATGAACCAAGTGTTTATGAATTTGCTGGCAAATGCGATTGATGCTGTGGAAGAGGCTTGGGAAAAAGACCAGCGTCCTCTGAATATTACGATTAGTACGGAAGTTTTGCGCGAAAGTGCGATCGTCCGAATTGCGGATAACGGGTTGGGAATGACGGAGGAGATTCAACAACATTTGTTTGAACCTTTGTTTACCACGAAAGCGGTTGGTAAGGGCACGGGGCTGGGATTGTCGATCGCTAAGCAGATTGTGAGTGATAAGCACGGCGGTCAATTGTTCTGCAAGTCTATCGCCGGGAAAGGTACTGAATTTGCGATCGAACTTCCTATTTAATTTTATAGAAGAAGGAAGAAGGAAGAAGGAAGAAGGAAGAAGGAAGAAGGAAAGCAATGGTTTCAGCTATTAATAACTTCCTAACTGTGTCGGCTTGAAATCAAAGCCGATGATATCGGAATTATAGCCGAGTGCGAGCGTTCCCAATCGCGATCGATCGCGAGAGTGCGAGCAATTATTCTGAACCCTTACGAGGGATTATTCTGAACGCGAGCGGGGGGTTATTCTGAACGCGAGCGGGGGGTTATTCTGAACGCGAGCGGGGACGCTCGCACTGCACAACATCAATAGCTAATTTGCAAAGTCACAGAAGCATTTACCTGCTGTTCCCCTCCTATCACCGGTGTTGGAAGAGCAATATCACCAGCAGCACGAACACCACCAAAATTCTGGTACACAGGAGGCGGTGCGGAAGCACCGTTGACTTGAATGCTGAGAATTTCTCCCCGCTTGAAGTTGAGCGCGTTTAAGACTGCATCTGCTTGCGATTGAGCGTCTTGAGTTGCTTTTTTGAGTGCTTGTTTTTGAGCTTGGGCGATCGCACTTTCGGTAGCTACAAAGCTCACACCTTGAATTCGGGTTGCTCCGGCGCTCACTGCATCGTCTAGCAAAGTGCCAGCAGATTGAGTATTGATACGAAAACTGACGGTATTTGTAGCAGTATACCCTATTAATAAGCGCTGTTGGTTGTTTTCGTAGCTGTAATTCGGGTTGAGGGAGATGCCGGTAGTTTCGAGTTTTTGTACTTGGCGCGATCGCAGTAACTCTACCACAGCGGACGATCGCTTTGCCGCTTCCTGCTGCACCTCGGCCGCCGTTTTTCCCTGCACCTCAACCCCCAAATACACGAAAGTTTGAGTTGTCGGAATCGCTTCCACACCTCGCCCAGTAACCGTTAGCGTTCTGATCCGCTGTTCTTGAGCCTGTACCGGATCTAATCTCACAAAACTAACGAGAGTTAAGGTTAAACATAACGCTGTTAGCAGACTGCGGAAATTGATTCTAGTATTGCGTTGCAAATTTGAATTCATAAACTCGATGCTCCTCACATACAACAGATGATATACTTGACCTTCGCACTGGAATTGCTAAAGATTCAGCCTGTTACGTTTTTAGCAACTAAAAATTTTAGTCATTAGTCATTAGTCATTAGTCATTGGTGCATCTGGGTTTGGCAAATATATCTGTAGGGGCGAAGCATGACCGCAGTGAATATGAAATTATAACTAATAACTTATATGCGGTCATGCTTCGCCCTCTTCAAAACCCAGATGCACCCTTGGTCATTAGTCATTAATCATTGGTTATTAGTCATCAGTCATTATTTTTTATATGCAATCCTTAAAACAAGCTGCCCGCCAACTCAAAAAAGAGACTTACGCTGTTTATTTAGCCAGTACAGACCAAAGAGTACCTTGGTACGCGAGAGTTTTAGCAGGTGTTACAGTTGCCTATGCCTTTAGCCCGATCGACTTAATTCCCGACTTCATCCCAATTCTCGGCTACTTGGACGATTTAATAATTGTACCATTAGGAATTTGGTTGGTAATCAAGATGATTCCGCCACAAGTTTTAGCCGAGTGTCGGGAAAAAGCAGCCGCGGAAATAGAGCGAGGAAAACCGATAAATAGGACAGCCACTGCTGTAATTATTGCCATCTGGATTAGCTTGGGAATATTAGCTGCTATTTTGCTGAAACAAATATTGAAACGTTAGAATACCCGGCGGTTGAAACCGCGGCTATACAGACAAAACCCGAGCTCAGAGGGGTTGAAGAATAAGCAGTGAAAATTATCTTATTTTATTCAGTCCGCGAAGGCGGACATGGTTTGTGTAGACGCGGTTTCAACCGCCGTCTTATGGCGGACATCGTTTGTGTAGGCGCGGTTTCAACCGTGCGTCCGATATTCATGATATTATATTGTAGGGCGATCGCGCCTGACCTTAAAAAAACTCCCCGTATCAAACACTAAGTATTATTTATCCCTTAAAAAAATCCCAGAACTAACTATCCAACTATGACTCAAACTACCGATCACCTCAGCCACCTCAACCCATCCCAGCGCCAAGCAGTCGTCCATTACAACGGGCCGCTGTTAGTAGTAGCAGGCGCCGGTTCCGGGAAAACCCGGGCTCTAACTTACCGCGTAGCTAACTTAGTTCGCACCAACCGAGTCGATCCTGAAAATATTCTAGCGGTGACATTTACCAATAAAGCCGCTAGGGAGATGAAAGAAAGAATTGAGAAATTGCTGGCGACTCAGCAAGCTGAAGCGGAATATGGCAAACCTTTGGCAGATTTAGCGCCGGAAATACAGACGAAATTGCGATCGCAAATTTACCACAGAATTACCAAACAGATTTGGATGGGGACTTTCCACTCTCTGTGCGGCCGAATTCTCCGCTACGACATTGAGAAATATCAAGACGAAAAAGGCCGCCAGTGGAAGAAGAATTTTTCGATTTTTGACGAGTCAGATGCTCAAACTCTCGTCAAACAAATCGTTACCAAAGTCCTCAACCTCGATGATAAGAAATTTGACCCGCGCAAAGTTCGCTACGTCATCAGCAATGCTAAAAATAAAGGTTGGTCACCTCAAGAATTCCTCGCCGCCGAACCGGATTACAGAGGGCGCGTAATTGCCGATGTTTACAGTCGCTACCAAGATGCTTTAGCAGCTAACAACGGCTTAGATTTTGACGATTTAATTCTCGTTCCAGTTAAACTATTATCCCAAAATGAGCAAGTATTAAATTATTGGCATAGAAAGTTTTGCCATATTTTAGTAGACGAATACCAAGATACTAACCGCACTCAATACGATTTGATTCGGATGTTAGTCACGAATAACGTTGACCCGAAACAGTTTGATAAATGGCAAAATCGCTCAATCTTTGTCGTGGGTGATGTCGATCAATCAATTTACAGTTTTCGGATGGCAGATTATACTATCTTGCTGGAATTTCAAGAAGATTTTGGCGATGGTTTGTCGGACGAGAAGACTCAGACAATGGTAAAATTAGAGGAGAATTATCGATCGCGCGAAAACATCCTCGAACTCGCCAACCACTTGATAGAACACAATACCGAACGCATTGATAAGGTTCTGCGCCCGACTCGCGAACCCGGAGCTCCGGTTGTGGTGTGGCGCGCTGACAACGAAATAGATGAAGCGCAATTTGTAGCTGGTCAAATTCAAACGCTGAAGCGCCAAAACTCCGAATACGAACACGGTAGCAACTTTGCAATTCTCTACCGCACAAACGCTCAATCTCGCTCCTTTGAAGAAGCGTTAATGTACTTAGATATTCCCTACAATATTGTCGGCGGGCTGAAGTTTTACGATCGCAAAGAAATCAAAGATATCTTAGCATACCTGCGAACGATCGCCAATCCCGACGATAGCGTCAGCCTCAAACGCATCATCAACACTCCCCGCCGCGGCATTGGCGACACCACATTTGGTAAAATCGAAGAGGCTGCAACTCAGTTGGGGATTCCGTTGTGGGAAATTCTCAGCGATGAGTCTTCTGTAAATACTCTCGCAGGGCGATCGGCAAAAGCGATCGTTAAGTTTGCCCAAATGATCGGTAATTGGCAACAAAAACTTGAAACTACGTCCGCGTCACAAATTGTCCAAGGAATTATCGAAGATTCCGGTTACATTGACGATTTGAAAAACCAAGGAACCGAAGAAGCCGAAAATCGGATCGAAAACGTTCGAGAATTGTACAATGCGGTGATCCAATTTGAAGAACAAAACGAAGAACCGACCCTCACATCATTTTTAGCAAAAGCATCTTTAGCATCCGATTTAGATGACTTGAAAGAAGACGATTCCCGCGTATCGCTGATGACGCTGCACTCAGCCAAAGGGTTAGAATTTCCCGTAGTCTTTCTCGTCGGAATGGAACAGGGTTTATTTCCCAATTTCCGCAGTTTAGATGACCCAAAGGCGATCGAAGAAGAACGCCGTTTGTGCTACGTCGGCATCACTCGCGCCCAGGAATTGCTATTTCTCACTCACACTCGCGAACGCCGCCTCTGGGGAGGATACCGCGAACACTGCACGCCTTCGCTATTTTTGGGAGAATTGCCAACACATTTGTTGGCTGGAAGTACGAAGAAAACTAAGACAGCTAAAACGGCTGCATCCCAGGGAAAAACTAATAATTCAGCAGCCCATTCTGGGAGTTCTCCATCAGAGTGGAAAGCTGGGGAACGAGTTTTTCATCATGCTTTTGGAGTTGGAGAAATTACTCACGTTTTGGGAGTAGGCGATAAAACTAATCTGGCAATTAAGTTTACAGGTTTGGGCCGTAAAATCATCGATCCGAGGACGGCGAAGTTGCAGCGAGTGTGATAGAAAATTCGTGTCGGCGGGTTGAAGAAGACCCGGCGGTTGAAACCGCGTCTATACAGGCAAAACCCGCCTCCGCGGGTTGAAGAATGGACGGTAAAAATGCGATAAAAATTACGTTTTTGTCTTCAGTCCGCGGAGGCGGACATCGTTTGTGTAGACGCGGTTTCAACCGCCGGATTTTCTAAGTAAAAAGCAGAAATCAAAACATAAACTCTTATGTCTTACAGTCAATTTACAACGATCGGCAAAGTTAAAGAAGCCTTCAATCTCACAGTAGTGGAAGGAATCAGATTTTTGCCGGAAATTGAGCCGATCGCACCTGGAACAGCCTTGCAGACCATGCTGGAGACAAATTTGCCTTGGGCGATCGCCACCAGCACCGAAAAAGCCCGTTCTGAAGCCATTATCAACCCTGTCTTGCTGGAAGTTCGCAGGATTCTCAACCAACAAATCAGCGTGTTTTCGGGTGAGGAATTCAATGTCGATGCTGCTGTTGGACTTACAGGAGTCTGCGATTTTCTGATCAGTCGTTCCCCCGAACAATTAGACATTGAAGCCCCAGCCATTGTGATGGTAGAAGCTAAAAAAGGAGATTTGAAAGTAGGTTTGGGGCAGTGTATTGCGGAAATGGTGGCGGCCCAGAGGTTTAATGAAGCGAAAGGGCGATCGATCTCAGCCATCTACGGTAGCGTTTCCAGCGGCACAGCTTGGCGGTTTCTCAAGCTAGAAGGGCAAATAGTGACGATCGATCTTAGCGACTATCCCCTACCTCCCGTCGATCGAATATTGGGATTTTTAGTGTGGATAGTACGCCAAAATTAGCATCATATCAAATCTGCTTTTCTCTGAACAGGCAAGATGCCTGTTCCACAAAGAGTGAATTTTTTTGTGGAACAGGCATCTTGCCTGTTGCTAAAAGACTTATTAAGAATGATACAACATCTTATATCTTATTCGTCGGCAATTTCAACCATTACTAAGGATCGCGAATTAAATAACTTACAATTTTAATTATTGTGGGATGGGCGTCCCGCCCGTCCAGAAAAGACGGGCGGGACGCCCATCCCACAAATATGTGTAAATTATTTAATTTCTATTACTAAACAACCAAAGTCCGAACAGAAGGGGACTCAAAAGAAATAATTCAAAGCTATCGCGTAGGAAACCTTCTGGCTTAACAGTCAAGATGCCTGTTCCACAATAAAATTTACTCTTTGTGGAACAGGCATCTTGCCTGTTCCTAAAATACTTATTAAAATGATCCAACATCTCATATCTTATTCGACTACCTGAGATTCCACACGCCTGTATTTACCCGCCAAACGTTCTCGACGCTGGCGGCGGTTGTCAGCTTCAAATATGGCAATCGCTTCATCTAACTTCAAATTAAAAGCGTCCAACTGTCGGCAGACTTCACGGATATTTTCAACGTGTCGCTTTCTGGTTTCAGCATCGGGGATTCTAGGTTGTTGATTCATCGTAAGTTCCAATCCATTTTGATTTCTTGAATGCTTGCTGCTGAGGCATCGACAATGGCCTCTCCGTCTTCTATCGTTCCATACAGAAAGTTTGCAGTTGACAGTTGACAGTTCACAGTTGACAGTTACAGATTACGGCAATCAAACCGTTTATGCTGTGGGTTCTCGTCTCCATTCATCAGGTTATTTATGCCCTCACCGATGTGGCGGTTCCCATAACACAATATATCAGAATCTTTGCTTCCTCTCATTTCATTTTTAATCAAGAGCGATCGCACTTCTAAGGAATGAAAATTAAATAACTTAATAATTTGATGATTCTTGTGGGATGGGCGTCCCGCCCGTACAGAAAGGACGGGCGGGACGCCCACCCCACAAAATTGTGTAAATTATTTAATTTCTATTCCTAATTTACCACCTTTAAACCTAACTAAAAGCATCCAGGTTATAATCTCCCGCATCGATCCGTGAGGTCACTTTCTTCAATCCTAAAATCTAATATCTAAAATTGATTCACTTCCTTGCTTCGCCAATAACGCACTTCCATAGGCAGCGGCAGTATGAATCGGCGTTTGAACAGGCACTTTCAAATAACGCTGACGAATCGCACTCCAAACCAGATTTTTGGCGCCGCCGCCAGCAGTATAAACTTTAGTCAAAGGAGTTGCACCGAATTCTTGCAATAATTGATATCCCCGCGCTTCAATCCGCGCGATGCTTTCTAGCAAACCGTGCAGAAATTCCACTGAATCAGTCGGACGCGGTTCGAGTTGTGGCGGCAAATTCGGGTCATTAATCGGAAAGCGATCGCCATTTTTCAACAACGGGTAATAATCCAGCAAACTCTCTTGCTCTGGATCGATTTGTGTGCTATAATTATCCAATTCAGCATCTGTAAAAAAGTGTCGCAGCACCGCACCTCCCGTATTAGAAGCACCTCCAACTAACCACAAATCGCCTGCCAGGGCGGGCACGGGGGCACCGCCCCTACAAAGGGGGGGGAAACGATGGCTGTAAATTCCGTATCTCGAATCATCTACGCGGGTATGACTTAACAGTTTCACAGCTAAAGTTGAACCGAGAGAAGTTACTGCTTCCCCCGGTGAATTGACACCGCTTGCTAAAAAGGCTGCGATGCTATCGGTTGTGCCAGCATAAACTGTACAATGGCGTGGAAATCCGAAGCGATCGCCCACTTGAGCCCTCAATTCCCCTACAGGCGTGCCCGGTGCGACAACTTGCGGCAATTTAGGCGTTACAGCGCCCGCAATTCCCTGGATCAGCCAATCGGGATAGCACAAAGTATCAACATCGAAACCGAGTTTTAAAGCATTGTGATAGTCGCTAATTCCCAATTTTCCGTGCAGCAAAAACGCCAACCAATCGGCTTGATGCAGGAAATAAAGCTTCTCAATAACAGGCAAGATGCCTGTTCCACAAAGACTGAATTGTGTTGTGGGGTGGGCTTCTAGCCCGCCCTCCTGCCACCAGAGGAGTTTGGCGAGGCTGGATGTGGCGCTTAAGACTGTGTGGTTGGCTGGTGCGATCGCCCGTAACCTCTCTGTCACCGCTGCACCGCGCGCATCGTTGTATAAAATCGGTTCGCAGACTGGTACACCGTCAGTATCGCACAGCATGACTGTGGAGGATGTGCCATCAAGGGCGATCGCGCTTACCTGATTGCAGATGGTTGCGGGGATTTGCTCAATTACAGCCGAGAGTGCATTTTGCCACACCGAGGGCAATTCCGGCTGTTGTGCGTTGGCAAAAGTGCATTCTGTCTCGCAATGGATTGTACCCTGGGAGTCAATGATTGTCGATCGAGCGCCCGTAGTACCGAAATCTATTCCCAAATAAAGATTCATTTATAGCAGTTGACAGTTGACAGTTGACAGTTGACAGTTGTTGTAGGGTGTGTCGCCATTGAAAATCCCTCAACACAAATCGACAATCGAGCGAGCGACGCACCTGTGCATAGACGTAAAGTAGTTGTAGGGTGCGTCGCCCTTGAAAATCCCCCAACACAAATCGACAATCGAGCGAGCGACGCACCTGTGCCTAGACGTAAACTAAGCAAACCAAACAATTCTTTTGTAGCCAAACTTTTTCTAAATCATCTAAATATAAACGAATTTGGCTCAAGATTAACTCTCCCCTTTGCATCCATTAGCTAAGCGATCGTACTCAGCTTCTTCCGCCGCAATATCAACATTTATCTGCTCTTGATTTGCGTAGTAGTAAGCGAGTGCTCCATGAACTTGGGCTAAATTTAAGTGAGAAATTTCAGCAATAATTTCTTCTGGACTCATCCCCATCTTGTACCAAACGGCGATTCGCTGAACGGTGATTCTAGTTCCTGCGATGCGGGGGCGATTTCCACAGGTTTCTGGTGTGGAAATTATCAGAGTGCCAATATCAGTTAAAGTTGGCATATATTTGAATCTGAGGTTAAAAATGTCAACTTAATTATAGCATAGGTTTATTATCATTTCAAGGCTTAGGTATGGGGGCGAGAAACCCGGTTTCTACGACTTTTGTGTTGAGTGACGATAAATATAGCAAGAAACCTGGTTTCACCAGATTATCGTGCTTCGACATATTCACATAGCGTAGTTGGTTCGGGAATGGGTAAACCTTCCTCTCGCAATCCTTCTAAGTGAAATTCGATCGCTTCTTTAATTTGCTGCTGTACTTCTGCAAGGGTTGCGCCTGTGGCTGCACATCCGGGTAAATCGGGCGCGTAAGCTGAATAGTTATTCGGTGTTTTTTCGATCAGAATGGCATAACGCATTATTCAGCCTCGACTTTAGAGTAGATTATCTTTGAGAAGTTGAGCTTTGACATCCTCTAGGCTAATGCCTTTTCCTTCTCGAAATTGCTGGCGAGACTTCCTAACTCTTTCTTTAAATAGGGGATGATTTTCTAAATCGTAATCAAAGGCATCATCTTCATCAGAAAAACCCCGCAATACACCGATCGCCTTTCCTTCTTTCAAGATGATAATGTCTTCTGCTTCGGCAAGTTTCAGGTATTTTGAGACATCTGTTTGTAAGTCGGTCAAAGTGACTGTTTTCATTATCTATTCCTCCGTTGGTTCAGTAGTTTTTCCTTCACGCAACAGCCATTGGGCCGCTTGTGTTCTAGGAACAATTACGATAATTTATACAATATTGTACCGAACGTCATAGAAAATACGAATTTCATCAACTCTCAGGCGATATTGCGGTTTATCCATCTCCCGCAAGCGTTTAATTCTGCTTTTGCTTTCTTGGCTGGGATTGTGTAGGAGATGGGTTTCAATTGCATCGATTACTTTACTACGATCGGTTTATCTGAGACGTTTTAGGTCTTGCAAAGATTCGGTTGTAAACTCTATTTTATAGGGCATATCTAAGCTGTATGTATTTTAATTTGTATAGCCAGACGGGTTTTGGAATAGGCAATCAGGGTTTAGACACTGGCTCATAAAATATGCTTAGAGATTACAGATTAAAGCTCTCGATGCGATGCCAGCGGACATGGTGTTAAATGTCAAATAGCAGAGCCGGGTAAGGACACAGCATTGCCGATATGTGTCAACTTAACCCCAAAACCTTTGTATCTCTCGCTTTTATCCGAGGCCCGATCCCCCTAAATCCCCCTTAAGAAGGGGGACTTTGAGATCGCTCCGGTTCCCCCCTTCTTAAGGGGGAGTAGGGGGCAAGCTAAGGGGGGATCTGGCCTTAGGAATAAACAGCAATCTCTGACTACGTTTGACCTTAAGTTGAGACTAATAAGCAATGCCTAAGTCCCCACTCAAAACTCCTTAAACTTTTGTCCCGCACTCAGGACAAAACTTATTACTCGAAACATTCTTCGCGCCGCAACTCGGACAATAAATCAACTCCGCAGATTCCAATTTACTCCGTTCGGGTAAACCAACCATTTGAGCATTACTCTTACCTGGAACTACCATCGGATAGCAGTTTTCGTCCCTCGTCACCTTCACGTTCATCAGCACTGGGCCGTCGTGAGCAAGCATTTGCCCGATCGCACCCTCCAACTCATCCGGCCCTGAAACCAGCATCCCCTTCACGCCGTAAGCCTCAGCCAGCATCACAAAATCCGGCATCCCCACAGTCATGTTCGAGGACGAATAACGCTCCCCATAGAACGCTTGCTGCCACTGCCGCACCATTCCCTGCCAACCGTTATTTACAATCACAATCTTGACATTAATGCCGTATTGTGCTAAGGTTCCGAGCTCTTGAATATTCATTTGGATGCTAGCGTCGCCAGCAATACAAATCACTTGCTCGTTGGGTAGCGCCATTTTCGCGCCCATCGCCGCCGGCAGCCCGAAACCCATTGTTCCCAAACCAGCGCTGGAAATCCAGCGGCGCGGCCCGTTGTTTAAGAATTGAGCCGACCACATTTGATGTTGACCTACATCCGTTGTGTAGTAAGCATCCGGCGCTTGAGTCGCCAACTCCGAAATCACCTGCTGGGGAGACAAAATATCGGGGTAGTGAGGCACAACTAACGGATAATCCTGTTTCCAGCGATCGATCCTGTGCAGCCATTCCCCAGTTTGTCCGGCAGTTCCCGAAACACCAGTTTCCCGACAGCGGCGCAGCATATCCATCAAAACTTGCCGGACATCTCCGACAATCGGCACGTCTGGGCCGCGATTTTTGCCGACTTCCGCCGGATCGATATCGATGTGAATCACCTTCGCCCGCGCGGCAAACTCGTCTAGTTTTCCCGTTACTCGATCGTCAAACCGAGCTCCGACAGCAATCAACAAATCGCACTCGGTAACGGCAAAATTAGCATAAGCAGTGCCGTGCATCCCCAGCATTTTCACAGACAGAGGATGGTTTTCATCAAATGCACCTTTGCCCATCAGCGTTGTCGTGACAGGTAATTGGAACATCTCGGCGAGTTCCTTAATTTCCTCGTGGGCCCCGGCTGCGATCGCCCCGCCGCCCACATACAGCAAAGGACGCTTCGCTTCCTTCAGCAACTCAATCGCTTGATTAATCTGCCGAGGATTTCCCTTGACTGTCGGGCGATAGCCAGGAATTCTCACCGATCCGGGTGTCACGGGGAGATAGTCAAACTCTTCTAAACCAACATCCTTGGGAACATCAATCAACACCGGGCCCGGGCGTCCCGTACTCGCGATGTGGAAAGCTTCAGCGACAATTCGCGCCATATCTCTCGGATCGCGCACTACATAGGAATGCTTGACAATTGGCAAAGTAATGCCGTAAATATCAGTTTCCTGAAACGCATCAGTGCCGATCGCCGGACGGGGCACTTGACCGGTAATAATTACCATTGGGATAGAATCCATGTGCGCCGTCGCAATCCCCGTCACCAAATTAGTTGCACCCGGCCCGGAAGTCGCGAAACAAACCCCAACTTGTCCGGTAGCGCGGGCATACCCATCGGCTGCGTGGGCTGCTCCTTGTTCGTGCCGCACCAGAATGTGTTTGATCCCGCCACTTTCTTCAGCGCGGTAGAGTTCGTCGTAAAGCGGCAGAATTGCGCCGCCGGGATAACCAAAAATATGCTTGACACCGTGGCGGATCAAGCTGTCAATCAGAGCAAATCCACCAGTTGCACGTTTAACGGCGACTTTAGTTTTTAGTTGCACAGAATTTCTTTCCTCAAACTAATTATGTTTTTTAATGAAAGCTTTTATAACACTTTAATCTCAATAATCAAACTCTGAAAATTTAACTGCTAATATTTTACAAAAAGTTTCGCGAGCGATGTGCGATCGTCGGGAAATATTGCTAGTGCGAAGTGTGGCTTCAGCCCCTCAACGTAGTATCCGTTTAAAATCCCCTCGCCTTTAGGCAGAGGGATCAGTCAAACTTTTAACTAATACGAGTGGGAAGTCCGGCACTCTATCCGCTTACAGGATGAGTGACGGGATGAAAACGAGCAGCAAACAAATTGAGCGATAGCGAATCCATGATAGGATCGAAATAAGCGGGGATGATAAGAGTAGCCGTGGTGGGCGAACTTTCCGTTGTATAAAGGCTAGACACCACCTATCAGTTTCAGACTGGTAGCCCCAAAATCCCTTTCTTGCCGTAAAAGAGCTGATGGATGGGTGAAAAAATCAACAATTCTACTCCTTGGGACACAGGGAGTCTGCCGGA
>NZ_JAEQDE010000008.1:0-1408 GCF_020737865.1 Microcoleus sp. PH2017_35_SFW_U_B | reverse complement strand
ATGGCTATTCCTATGGAGTTTAATTCAAGGCGACTGAAGTCGCAGCCGCTTTCCTCCCCATGTCTAAAGCCAGGGGCTTCTCGCTCGTTTTTTGGTGAAAAATGCGGAGGAATGTAAAAAACAACAGATAAAAAGCAAAAGGCGAGGGGAAACAGGAAGCCCGATCGCACCTCACAATTGAATTTAAACAGTTTTAGCGAGAAAGGCTGCATGGGATTTTAGGGTTTGGGTTGCGGGAGTTGGCGTTGTTGTTCGATCGCTCTTATTTGCTTCAATCGATCGCTCCAATCTTTCAAAGGTTGGGCTTCCGAATTAGCCAGAGAATCTAGCAATTCCAGCACAGCCGCTTGATTTTGAGAAGTCTCAGAGGCTTTGCGCGCTTCGGCGATCGCGTCATACCACAGCCCAGCCTTGGCATACAAGTCGATCCGCTGTTGGGGAGTTGGCGCGGCTGCAAGTTGAGTTTGCAACGATTCAGCAGGCTGCACCACTTGGATTTCTGCCGTCGCCACCACATTCCGCGAAGGAACATTCCGATCGCACAGCAACGCCCCACTGATAGGATTGCCCGATCGACAGTGGAGGCAGATTTGCCGGCAAAGCAACGGACATGATTCCTGGCTGACTCTCCATCTCGGTTCTGTAGAGTAGTTGGCCCGATCGAGTAAACAGCCTCAATTGCAACGGACGAGAAGTGCGATCGGGTACAAACCAGGTAAAAGTCGGATGCCCGGAAATCGTCTGTCCCATATGGCTAAACGGCACTAAGGCAGTTAATACCGCCGCTGAATCACCTTCACAACTGCCGCCGCGAGTGGTATTCGTGCCCGTTTCTTTCGGTTTAGAAGGGTTTGGAGGAGGAGTATATTTTGCCAGGGCTGCGATCGGAATCCAGAACGAAACACTCAGGATTAAACTCGCAATTCCCGCAGAGTAAATGGTTCGACGCTTCAATCCGTGAGTCATCATCTGAATCCTCTCTGTAACTATTTTCTACGGTAATCGACAATACACAAACATAATAGAGGACTGCCCGCAAACAAGACTTGCGGGAAGGTGCAAAGCATTGTTAAAGCGCGATCGCCCCTTCATATCAAGCTATAATCTCGTTAAAGCGCAGATTTTCAATGTCTTTCCACTCCCTTCTGGCAGAAGCAAACATGATTACGACTCTCAGTAAGCCGTCCTCACTCATTCATGAAATTCAGATTGAAAAGGTGGGAGATTGGACGCTATTCAAATTCACTGAATCTCTTCAACTCCGAATGGAAAGCCTGCTAGAAAAAAAGAAGGCGGATCAACTCACTCCCAGGGGGAACGCATCTTATTGAACACTCTTCGCTAGTGGTGAGTATATTTTGAGATAAATTCACCATTCTTAGAAGCTATAGATACGCTTTGTAATGAC
>NZ_JAEQDE010000033.1:98273-152999 GCF_020737865.1 Microcoleus sp. PH2017_35_SFW_U_B | reverse complement strand
ACGAGCAAAAATTCCAGCACTCCACCGTCCAAAGGATTCAAGCCCAACATTAAGCCCTCGAAAATAGAGGGGAGCAAAAGACAAAAAAGCCTAGGAAGAGCGGGAGGGGGAAGAGAACTACATCCTCATCCCGACCAAACAATCATCGCCCAACTCAAAAATTGTCCCCAGTGTGGAGAGAAAGTCACCGCCGCCACCCAAAAATTGCAATCCGTCTACGAAAAAATCGAACTACCCCCAATTCGCCCCATTATCACCCTCCGTGAACGTTATGGTGGTCAGTGTGCGTGCTGTCAAACCAAGTATGTTGCACCTGACCAGGTTCACCGTTTGGCAGTTCAATTCAAAGCTTAGTTACATATCTCCGTTACACTCATGCCATCAGTTACGAACGGCTATCGTCTATATTTGGAGAAGTCTTTGGACTCAAGATATCCGAAGGAGCAATCGCAAACCTGTTGGCAAAAGTCAAAACCAGTTTAGACGACCAAGTAAGTCAAATACTACAACGGTTGCGGCGGGCAAAATTAATTTGTTCAGATGAAACGAGTGCGAGAGTTAACGGACAGAATCAGTGGGAGTGGGTGTTTCAGAACCAGGATGTTTGTTTACACGTCATCCGTCCGAGTCGAGGGACTGGGGTAATTAACGAAGTTCTCGCAGAACATCGTCCCGATATCTGGGTGTCAGATTTATTTAGCGCTCAAAAAAATCATCCCGCACCACAATGGCAAGTGTGTTTGGCTCATCAATTACGGGATTGCCAATATGCGATTGATGCTGGAGACAGAATTTTTGCCCCAGCGATGAAGAGGTTATTATTAAGAGCTTTTATCATCCATCGACGACGATCAAAAATCGACGATGCCAGACTCAATCGATATCGAGACAATTTACAGGAAAGATTAACCGGGATTTTGAGTTTAGCGCCACATCATCCGGATGGTATCCGGTTACGAAAACGCTATGGTGGGCTAATTGACAATTTATTTCTATTTCTGGAAGATGCGGCGATTCCACCAACAAATAATAGTAGTGAACAGGCGATTAGGATGAGTGTGATATTTCGCCGTGTGACTAATGGATTTCGTTCGGAATGGGGCAGAGATTTGTTTGCTGCCGTTCGTTCCGTTGTCAATACTGGCAAGCGTCAGGGTTTAACTGCTTATCAATCTATTCAACAAGCTCTCTCTACTGATGGCTCCATTTTTTCCCCTAGTTGAGCAATTACCTTTCTTGTATCCACTCTTGAAATCCATCAAGTTGTTGTTGTTGTTCTGTGTCGGGCAATCCAAGTTCCGCTCTCGCCATCTCATATCCATTTAAAAACGCGCGCAGGCGGGTAATTGAACACTTGCCCAAATACATACCCGGTCTTTGTTTGATTCTTTGGAGTAAATCAAAAAAGTATTCATTTTTAACATCTAGTTTATTAACATTAACTTCGACCACCATAAAAAAGTCTCCTATTAAAAGTCTTCTTATATTACTATAAACTGTAAATCATTGAATAGCTTACCGTGAAATTGCAGATTTGTCATCCATTGCTCTTTAGTAAGTCCATCCGGGTGATGGTTATCAAAAATAGTCTCTATATTGTTGATAACAATACCGATTCCTTCGTGGCGACCATTTTCTGAAATAGCATCTCTCGGTACGCTATCATCATAAATGCCACTGTTCCTGCCTCTGCCGAATCCAGTGTACAGTTTTATGCGCTTTCCAGGAATTCCTTGACTTGTCAAGTAATCTTTGAGATTGGTGGCGCACTCAACACATTTAAAGTTTTCATGGCGATCGACAATAGCCTTGATTTGCAGTATTTGCTCAGCAGTAATCTCACTCATATCCCACCACAACCAACAAATTGATGACTTACGCATCGATGGCCAGAAACCGGGTTTTTTACGAAAAATATTCGCTGTAGCCCGCAGATTCGGTAAAAAACCCGGTAATTTGTGGGATGGGCGGGAGAGCCCGTGCAGAAAGGACGGGCGGGACGCCCATCCCACAACAATCATCGAGCGTGTAAGTTATTAAATTTTCATTCCTTAGTCGCAGTGTACCCAACCTAAAAATTCACCTAAAAAAATTAGAAGGTGAAAAATTAGTTTTTCACCTTCTAACTTGCGACTTTCCGATTTCGGGTTACGGAACAAACTTCTTGAATGCCAGTGTCACGTTGTGGCCGCCAAACCCAAAGGAATTGGACAGTGCCACATCAACTTTTAGATCGCGACTTGTATGGGGAACATAATCTAAATCGCACTCAGGATCGGGATTTTCTAGATTGATTGTCGGCGGGACTTTATCGTTGGCGATCGCCATTACCGTCGCCACCGCCTCAATTCCCCCGGAACCGCCCAAAAGATGGCCTGTCATGGACTTGGTAGAACTAATTGCTACTTTGTAAGCGCTTTCTCCCAAAACCTTCTTAATTGCCTTGGTTTCCGTAGAATCGTTGGGAAGCGTGCTCGTGCCGTGAGCGTTGATATAGCTCACTCGATCCGGCGTCAAACCCGCATCCTTGAGGGCTAAAGCGATCGCCCGCGATGCACCTTCGCCCCCCGGTACTGGGGATGTCATGTGGTACGCATCGCAGGTTAAACCGTAGCCGACGATTTCGGCGTAAATCCTGGCGCCTCGTGCCAAAGCGTGTTCCATTTCTTCTAAAAGCAGAATCCCAGCACCTTCGCCGACGACAAAACCATCACGATCGCGATCGAACGGACGGCAAGCATGAGTCGGGTCATCATTGCGAGTCGAAAGCGCCCTCGCCGCAGCAAAACCCGCCACGCACAAAGGAGTTACCGCCGCTTCGGTACCGCCGCAAATCATGGCTTGGGCATAACCGCCCTGAACTAGGCGAAACGCATCGCCCACAGCGTTTGAGCCGGCAGCGCAGGCTGTCACCGTGCAAGAGTTCGGCCCCTTGGCGCCCGTTTGAATCGCCGTCAGGCCTGCGGCCATATTCGCAATCATCATCGGAATCATAAACGGGCTGCATCGATCGGGGCCGCGAGTCAGATAAATTTCTTGCTGGTCTTCTAAAACCTTCAGCCCGCCAATGCCGGTGCCAAGAATGACACCCACCTGTTCTGCGTTCAGGTCGTTAATCTCAAACTTCGCATCAGCCAGAGCTTGTTTGCTCGCTGATACCCCAAATTGAGCAAAGCGATCCATCCGCTTTGCTTCCTTGCGCTCTAAATACTCGTGAGGGTCGTAACCCTTCACCTCTCCAGCAATCCGGCAGTCGTGCCGCGACGCATCGAACAAGGTGATCGGGCCGATGCCATTCTTCCCGGCCAGCAACCCGTCCCAATATTCAGACAAGGTATTGCCGATCGGTGTAATCGCGCCGAGACCCGTGATAACAACGCGCTTACGCTCTAAATTTGTCATGATTTCAGTTTCAAAAAATTAAACACCCAGAACGCAGAACAAAAGAGGAGTTGTTAGTTTTTTAACTTCTCTCCTCTTAGGGGAAAAGACAGGTATTTTATGCTTTTGGAGCTGCAAGTTTGCTGCTGATGAAATCTACAGAAGCTTGAACCGTGGTAATTGCTTCGGCTGCTTCGTCGGGAATTTCAATATCAAACTCTTCTTCCAATGCCATTACCAGCTCTACTGTATCTAGGGAATCTGCTCCTAAATCGTTAGCAAAGTTGGCTTCGGGCTTGACTTCGGTGGGATCGACTTCTAGTTGATCGGCCACAATTTTCTTGACTCTAGCAAAAATGTCGTCTTGACTCATAACATCGTGTCCTCATTGGTTGCTGCGTATCTAATCTTATCCGAAAGGGGGATCTGCAAGAGGAAGGCTTGCCGCTTTTCTAACTGACCCTTGGTGTGGGGTGATGGGGTGATGGGGTGATGGGTGATGGGTGATGGGTGATGGGTGATGGGGTGATGGAGTGATGAATTTCCGAAGCTCTTGAGTCATCCCTCTGACTCCCTCTCTTTCTCCCCATTCCCCTCTCCCCTACGTTATGTTGCGCGATTCTGCATCACTAGGCCCTTACGGTCGAGGCCGCGGTGTAGGTCGATCAGGGCGGTAATGCAGACGAATCGATTATCAATAATTCACGCTGAATTTTCGATCGGCCTAATTGCCAGAGGCTCCTTTAATTTGGGTTTGAATTAGATGATTGATGGGCTGAATGCTTTGCCATCGGAGGATAAAGCCAGAGCTTGAACAACCGTGTTATCTGAGGCATGACGACCCAAGTCATCAACGGCATCATGATTGCAATGCTGACAAGGGTTACTAGCCAAGTAGGGAGTCCGTTTGTGATTGGTTTCAACAGAATGGGCATCAGAGAAATCATTGGATAAATACCGATCGCGCTGACGATCGCAGTTTTCCATTTTGGCGGTGGCGCAACATTCGGCATTTCAGGTAAAGCAAACCAAGCTTCTAATCCATTCACTCGCGATACTCTGGGCGTTTCTGTGAGGGCATCTGCCAGTGCAATCCAACCTTGGCAAATTGGAGAGTTTTCCCATTCCTGTAAATGAATCAGCGTGTCGAATCGCATAATTAGTTGCCATTCACCGCCTCGATTGTTGGGGTAGAGAACTTCGCCGCGTGACGACTCCACACACTAATGCTTTGCATATAGTGTGGGCTTCTCCAGACTCCGGAGAGTAGAGAGAACTTCCTTCGAGGTACTATCAGTTGTAGAACGGCCCACAACAACTTTCCCTCTACGGCGATTTATAGTCGGGAACTCGCCCAGCCCGACTCTTTTGATATTGATAGCGGCGTTGATGTCCCTATCAACCCTCATATTTTCTACCTCATCCCAATACTCTCGAATGCTGCAATCGGTGAAGATGAACTCATCACGATATGCAAGTAGTTGGGATGTGTAGGCGGGGTTCACTCCAATCACGACGGCTCCAGCTTTTGCAGCTATGTATTCCAGGATTGTGAAGAATTGCCCAAACGCGGCATCGTTCCAGGACTTGTTTAGTCCAGACTTAGCCGATTGCCCGTTCGGCAGGTACTTTCCCTGCTCATCTTGTTTTGCGCCATTGCGCTTGCTCAGCCCTTTCAGGTTGAGATTCTCGTGAAAGAATACTGTTTTACCCGTCCTCACAACCTTGTGAGCGGTTTTGAAGGCATGGTCGCGTCTAGCCCTCGCAATGCGTTGATGTTCTCTAGCTTCACGATGAGCCAACTTGCGACGGGAACGACTTCCTTTTTTCTTAGCCGCCTTGCGATGAGACACTTTAGCCAACCGCTTCTCAGACTTGCGAAACGACTTCAGAGATGGCAATTTTTCACCCTCAGAGGTCGCCAGGTAGTCATCTTCATGCAAAACTGCATCCATACCCAAAGCAGTATCCCAGTTCAGATCGACCCCATCAGATTTGATAGGCACAGTTGGATCTTCTAGTCGCAGGTTGACATACCAACTATCTGCCTTTTCGATCGGTTGCACCTGCTTCAAGATTGCGCCATCTGGAAGATCTCTGTGCATCCGCACTTTTAGCAGTCTCAGCTTAGGTATCTTGACGAACAGATATTTGCCACCTAACGAACAAGAATGCAATTCGACTCCAGCACCCTCAAACACCATGGAGCGAAATCGGTCAGCAGACTTGAAGCGAGGTTTACCACTCCGTTTGCCAGTACTGTCACCTGCAATAAATCGTTCAAACGCCTTATCAACTCGCTTACAAACCTCCTGCAACGTGTTAGCCGGAACCCGTGAGAAGTCCAACAACTCAGATGACCAACCGACCGTAACTAGATCTGTTTTGATGTCAGGCAGGTATTTTTTCTGACTGTAATAGTTGGGCTGATCCCGTAGCTCAGGCAAGTGGCAGATCAAAGGGCAAGCGTTGACATAAGAGCGATTACATTCCCACCAGTCAAACCTATCTCCTAGTTGACGGTTGTACCAATACTGGCAAGTCCGCAACCAGAGATTAAGCTCTAGCTTCTGTTCAGTTGTGGGAAGTGCTTTGTACTGGTAGGTGTATTTCATGTCATTATTGTAATTGATATTGCCTTGCGGTGCAAGCCATGAAATATGACGATTCCATCAATATTAGACTGCCAAAAACAGAGAAGAAAATTCTAGATAATTACTGTAAGCGGGTGAAGCGCAATAAAACCACTGTAAGCGGGTGAAGCGCAATAAAACCGATGTCATCCGAGAGTTTATTCGTTCATTGCCAGAGCGGTAGTTTGTTCGTCTCGTCGTCGATGTCTTTCCTGTTGGCTACGCCAATTTGGTCAGACACCACTCCTCGACTCACGCGCATTCCTCTCGCGCCAAATCAAAGATTATGGCGTGAGGCTCCTGCTGCTCTAGCTAAATAGCCCGGAAATGTACTGGCTGCTAGGGTGACACCTCGGACGGCTGCCTCGAAGTCGGCTTCATAGCCTGGTTTAACGCGACGCGCGATCGCCACGACAGCAGGTGCGGAATGTTCTTTCATAGAATGTAAATGCTAAAAGGTAAAAACGGTGCGGAGTGTTCCAGTCACGATCGTGCCATTGCTGTTTTGATTGGCTGGATGAGTAATGATTTGAATCAATGGAGTAATCCGAATATTGTTGGCTAGCGGAAAGTTGTAGAACGCTTCAATATTTGTTTGTGTTGCGTTTCCTACCTCTGTCAAAATGAAAGGCTGAACGACACCCAATCCAGCTAAATCACCTGTGACAAACAAATTCTGAAGAGAAACGCCAGCAGACCAATAACTAGGGCGAATATCCCCGATCGTCGTATCAGGATAGGAAGCGTAACCATAGCGCCCAAAGATGCCAAGCCGTGATGTGATTGCCCAATCAAAGTTTGCGCCAACAGACTGAAAATTGCTGCCAAGAACTTCTCCGCCGCTGTACTGCAAGCGGGCCGAGAAGGAGCTTGTCGGTGCATATTCTAGTTCCACAACGCCCATGTAGGGATCGCCAAACAATCCGCCTCTTGCGCCGCCTCCTGCGATCGGAAAAAGCCGAATATCTCCAGGACTGCCACCGCCAAAGAAGCTTCGATTTTCGGGCAAATTCTCTTCGGCACTACTAGCAATGTAAATTGCACGCAGCCTTAAAGCACCTTGATTCGGCTTCCAGTCGATCGCAGCGCCCGCACCTCCCGGCCTAGGTAACAGAACAAAATTGTTGATGAGGGATTGAGTCGAAAAATCTCGAAAGTTAACGTTCGCGAATCGATTTTTATCAACAAAATCACCCGCGACCATTCTTGCCCCGACAGTCACGCTGAGATCCTTAGTAGGAGCAAAACTATAGTATAAACGAGAAAGAGATATTTGCGTTGTGCCAGGAATCGCGAAATCTAAGGTACTCCCTAGATTCGGTTCTAGAAATCCAGCCGCATTATCGTTAGTTCCAGGACTCCCAGCCAGTAGGCGAAGTTTTAGTAAGTCAGTACCTTTGAAACTGGTATTTAGATCCAGACTGAAGCGGTACAAAGCGGTCGGATTCGGTCGATCGCGCGTGACGATCGCACCTCTAGGACTAATCACTCGATCTCCACTAAATCCGCCTGCATTGACTGCAAAAATTGCTTGTCCTGATAGTTTCGTCGTCGTTGAAAATTGCTGAGATTCCAATCTGTTCGCTTCAGTTTCTAGACCCTCAACTCGATCGCGTAAAGCAGTTAACTCAGTCGTAAATGCTTGCTGAAGACGTTCTACAGCCATCAAATCGTCGCGAGTTAACCCATCGATCGTGTTGATCCGTTCTAAGCAAGCATTCAGCGCTACTGCGAATTCTTGACGAGAAAGTGCTTGTTCGCCTCTAAACCGTTTTTCTGAATCACCAGCAATGCAGCCGTATTTTTCGACGAGCGATCGCACTGCTGAAAATGCCCAACTGGATGGAAGTACATCTGCAAGTCGATCGACCGATGGAATGATTTCTGGTTGCAAGTTCGTTGAATCAACAGAATCAGCGGCAGATGGAAGCACCTCTGCAAGTCGATCGACCGACGGAATGATTTCTGGCTGCAAGTTCGTTGAGTCCACAGAATCAGCGGAAGATGGAAGTACATCTGCAAGTCGATCGACCGACGGAATGATTTCTGGCTGCAAGTTCGTTGAATCCACAGAATCAGCGGCAGATGGAAGCACCTCTGCAAGTCGATCGACCGACGGAATGATTTCTGGCTGTAAGTTCGTTGAGATCGCAGAATCAGCGGAAGCTGTCTGAGCTAGGGTATAGCAGCAATCTATCCAAAGTCCCAAGCCCAAAGCCAACACTTTGTAAAGTCCTAATTGCTTCATTTCTACAGCCGATTGCCCCAGTAGCTCAGTTCCTGGTAAAGCTGCCCAACCGCTGGGCCTTCTGGCGTTTCCCAGTCTTTCATGATTTCTGAAGCAACCGATGCCCAAGACACCATAACGGCTCCTGCTTGAGTCATGCGTAGAAGCGCTGCTGTTTCATTCAACTGCGTATCAGATCCAGAAACATCTACCACGACATAAGCTTCGTAACCTGCTTCCAGTAAATCGAGTGTCAGTTGCAGCGTGCAGATATCTAGAGAAATTCCACCTAGCAGAACTTTCTTACGCCCGATCGCAGCTAATTTATCCCGAAACGTGGGTTCATCCCAAGCACTCGGTGTATGACGCTCGATCCGAATCGCACGATCGGCATGGGCAACGACTTCCGAAAAGAACTTGCCTCGAAATCCGCCTTCTTCTCCCAGCATAATTGTTGGAATATCGAAGATATTTGACAGGCGAGTAAAGGCTTCTGCATTCTTTCGGAGTAAGTCGTGATTGATAGTCTTCAGTCCTGGCAAAAATCCGTCTAGGAAGTCAACCAAAACCACAACGCAATTATCGCGAGTTAGTTTTTCACAATAGTTCATGGTAAGTCTCTTAAGTTTCCTTTGTTGCTTTCCTAGTTTTCAAGAAGCCTGTCAATCGCCGCCAATTGGCTTTTGCTACTTTCCACTGAAAAATCAGATGCACTGCAATAAAAGCGAGAAAGGTATAAGCCAGCCAAAAATGGAGCGATCGACCCAAATCGACCATTGCATCATTTTGCGGAAACAAATCTGGCAGCAGCAGCCCGAAAAATTTGACGTTGTTCGATCGAAAAGAATTAGAAAAGAAAAAACCTGCGATCGGGACTGCCCACATGAACACATACATCAATGCGTGCAATGCAAAATTTCTCCACCATTGCTGCGAGAACTTTGGCCATCGCTTCGCGTATTTCTTCCACATCACCTGAATCAGCGTCAAAATCCGCCAGGTGAGCAATGCCATTGTCAGGACACCGATCGACTTATGAAAGTCATAAAGCAATCCTCGAACCGGAGTTCTAGGCAACCGCGCCATGAACGTGCCACCGACAAATAGAATCAGATAGCAGCCTGCCATCCACCAATGAACGGACATCAATCGTTGGAAAGCAGAATTGAGCCTTGGCTTTTTGACGGTTGCGTTTTGAAGTGAACTCATGCTGAATGCCTCTTACAGAATGCCACCATTAACTTGAATCGTTTGCCCATTAACCCATCGCGCTGCATCCGATGCCAAAAATGCATCGTGATGTGTATCGCACTTAGGACAATCCCACTCTCTGATATTTAAAGGCATCTTATCCACTTCCTAGTAAATAATTTGAGTAAGTCTGTGGCTGATGACGCTGACTGATTGATTATCATCGTTTGACGTAAGCAACTAACGAAACACCTAATATCACCAGAACAACGCCAGTAATTCGAGTGGGAGTCGCCTCAAGCCGAGTCAGTCCGATCGCGCCATAATGATCTAGAAACAGTGCGGCGATCATCTGACCGGCAATCGTCAGTCCCAGAGCAAGGGCAGCACCAATCTTTGGGGTTGCGAAAATGGTTGACCAGACATAGAACGTGCCTAAACAGCCACCTACCCACATCCACCAAGAGGTTTGTCCCAGAGCCGCAGCAGTCGGCAGCGGATACTGAGCGATGAAGCAGACAACTAGCGATGCGAGAGCACCAGCTAGGTAGGAAATAAACGTTACCTGCATGGGTTCTCCCACATAGCGACGCAACAGCGTATTGAGCGCCACTTGCACCGGAAGAACAGCCCCGCCTGCGAGTGCAGCTAAAAGAAAAATAGTGCGTCCGTTCATATCCAGCATTGCACAGCTATGTTGAGAAATATTCAGCGTAAAAGAATCAGTAGTCGTTCCGTCACAAGGACATCGTTACTCTATTGCCTTTGGATGCTTTTAGTCTTTTAAATATGTTCTAATTTTTGTCAATTCTTTCGATCGAATTTATCTCGATTGCTGGAGATAGCTTTTAGGCGTTGTACCCGTTTGCTGTTTGAACACCTTGGTCAAATGGCTTTGATTCGAGAAGCCACACTCGATCGCAATGTCAGAAATAGATAACTTTTGCGATCGCAAGCACTCTTTTGCTTGAGCGATCCGCTGCTGGTTAACATACTGATGCGGTGCAATTCCCATAGATTGCTTGAACTGAGTGGCAAAATAGCAACGACTCATGCCAATTTGGTCTGCCATAGTATCTAGACTCAAATCACTGCCCAGATGGGCTTGGATATACTCTAGAACTACACTGAGTTGATAGGGTGCGAGTCCATTGCAGGTATACTCCCGAAATTTAGGTGTGACAGTACAGTATCGGCGCAGCAATTGAATCCCAAAGAGAGAACTGAGTGATTCTAGATACGCCTTCTCTCCGAAACCACCCTCGTCAATCTCAGTCAAAAAGAGCTGCACCAAATTCTCAAGTTTGCGATCGCGCGTTTTCAACACTGGCAAAAGCTCAATCTTCTCAGGGCTAATGCACTCTGCATCGCGAGCAACTTTATTCAGAAACTCCGGCTTAATCACAATATGCAGCGTTTTGTCGATCGAATGCCAGCGTGTAAATCCAGAGCGATCGGCAGGGTACAGATAAAAATCGCCAGACTTCATCACGCCGTCGTATTCTCCGCACTCATCAAAATGGGTCACTTGACGTTCGTTTGTAGACAGAAAGTAGGTCAGCATATGATGACTCAGCCCTTGCGGCGCATCCAACGCACCTGGAATGTCGTGACGATAGTGAATGGTTAGTCCCTTGTCGATAGAGATAGAGTGATGGGCGATCGTCGGTTTCCCTGAAAAGAGGCTGAGTGGATTGATAGACATTGCTGTAATTTCGTGAAGACCTGTAGTTTATTAGGTTACCCAAAAACTATCTCAGAAAGAGTGAAAAAGCTTTGAAAAGATTGCAGAGAGTGGAACGATACTCGATCGCGATCGCAATGCCGCAAAAAACATCTTAATCAAAGGGTTGAAACAAGCAAGAATTGATTTAAATACGGCGGGGTACGCCGGAATTCACGCTTGCGGACAGACCGATCTCTACTCAATGGTGGCGACAAAACAGAGACAAGTTCGACTGGCTGATGCAAGAATCCTCGTGCCTTTAGGCCGAGGAGTGTCAATCAACCGTTAATTAGCCTAGTCCAGTGTTTAGTTTAACGATCGGTAATCCAATTTTCCCAAAAGCATCTTAACCAGATTAGCCCGATCGCCCCGCCACCAAACTGAAAAGTGCATCCTCATCGATAATAATCGTTTAAAACTGTTGATGCAAAGTAAATGATTTTCTAGAAACTTCTTGAATAATTTGGTAAAAGCTTGTACTATATATTGGGAACAAAAAACGCTCTAGCGATTAAAACAGCTAGCTAAGGTGATGGTCACTTTGAGTCATTATCGTTTCCAGCAAATGTTGAAGCGTCAAGCTGTTAAATATAGCAGTTTTGTAGTAAACATAACCGAAGAATACACATCAAAAACCTGTTCAAAGTGTGGACAGAGATTTAAATGGCGCTTTCAATATCTTGTTGAAAGCTTTGAGAGATACCTCCTTGACGGGAGAGCTTGCTGCTTTCTTTGTCTTGCCATACACGGCTAATTCTGTCTTAGTCCTGGATTTGCCGGGTTAAATGTATCTGGGTAAGGATATGGAGAGGAAGCATCCCAACCTCGTTAGCGCAGCCAACGAAGAGGATCGCCCTCCTGTCTTGTCCCTTGCCTTATGTCCCCAGCAGAAACAATTATGCTATCCCCAAATCTCAAATATGCTTACTTTCCCGGTTGTGTCGCCCAAGGGGCCGCCCGCGAACTTTACCTTTCTACCCAAGCGCTGACTCAAGCTTTGGGGATTGAACTGGTGGAACTCAAAAAAGCTTCCTGCTGCGGTTCTGGCACTTTTAAGGAAGATTCACAGTTGTTGGAAGATACTGTTAACGCCCGCAATATTGCTTTGGCTGAACAACTTAATCTGCCTTTACTCACGCATTGCAGCACTTGTCAAGGGGTAATCGGTCATGTGGACGATCGCCTCAAGGAATCCCAAAAGACCGATCGACCTTACCTCGAAAAAGTAAACGGTTTACTCGAAAAACAAGGCTGTTCGCCTTATCAAGGCAGTACGGAAGTGAAACATCTCCTGTGGGCGATCGTTGCTGATTACTCACAAGCTTTCGGGTTTGAAGTGCGCGGCTTTTTACGGCTGTTACCTGCTGCGAGCTCAGGATAACTTGGTTTACGACGACCCGCACCAACCGGAATCCATGGAAAATGTGTTTCGGGCGATCGGGGCAACTCCGGTTTACTATCGAGGACGGACGCAATGCTGCGGTTGGCCGCTGGCGAGTTATGCCACAAACCAATCTTTTCAGATGGCCGGCAAACATATTGTAGATGCTCTTGACAACGGTGCTGATTGTATGGTAACTCCTTGTCCGCTTTGTCACTTGAATTTGGATTCGCGTCAGCCGGAAGTCGAAAAAGTAATTGGGCGTAAGTTGGGTTTGCCCGTATTGCATTTACCGCAATTGGTGGCTTTGGCTTTGGGTGTTGAGCCAAAAAAACTAGGACTCGATCGGCATATTGTTTCAACTAAGCCCGTGTTAGAAAAATTAGGCTTTTAGTTTTTCTAAAGTTCGTAGTCAGGACTTCAGTCCTTTCTAACTCGGATAGGACTAAAGTCCTGACTACGAACCTACGATCGACTGTGAAGTTTTGTCGCTTTTTCGCGAAGTGCTTCCAAGCACTGCGGTAGACTAACCTTTAATTCTCTGTGCAGGCATAAGCGGTGGTACCTCGCCGTCAAATCTTTTAACTCGCAGAGCCCGCAAATTTTTAGTGACTCGTTGGGAGCCTTTATTCAATGTCTCATTCAGTCAAAATCTACGATACCTGCATCGGCTGCACTCAATGCGTCCGCGCTTGTCCGACTGACGTTTTGGAGATGGTACCCTGGGATGGCTGCAAAGCGGCTCAGATTGCCTCGTCTCCCCGCACAGAAGACTGTGTCGGTTGCAAACGTTGCGAAACAGCTTGTCCTACCGATTTTCTGAGCATCCGGGTTTACCTGGGAGCAGAAACCACTCGCAGTATGGGTCTAGCTTACTAAATATCGATCGAACTGTCGATCGAGTTACGGGCACAGGAGAGGGGGCGATTAAATTGCCCCCTCTCTTTTTGTCGCGGAATCTGCATTCTGCGACAGGAAGAAGGTAATACAATTTGGGATTTGGGATTTGGGATTTTCGACGATCGGCAACAAACGGACACAAGCCCCCGACGCGAGTGTCAGGATCAAAAGCAAAATATTAGATCTGAGATCTTGCACCATTCTCAATTAGCCGTAGGGGCGGGTTCGCCAGTAGCCTTAAAGGTAGCAAACAGGTTCTATAAACCCGCCCGACCCCACGAAAAATCCTCTTATTGACAAGGCGTGCAAGATCTCAGTTAGATCCTAGTTCCAGCTTCCAAATTCAAAGTTGCAAGTCAAATCTAAAATCTACAATCTAAAATCGACTGAGTATCATGGTTGGGATCTTCCCTACAGTTGCATTCTTTTTTGCAACTGGTGTAAAAATGATAAAAATTGGGTTTTATCGCGATCGCTAAGCAGGAGTAGTACCTTAAATGTGCGGAATCGTTGGTTATATCGGCACGCAAGCAGCAAGCGAGATTTTGCTATCAGGATTGGAGAAACTGGAATACCGGGGTTACGATTCATCAGGCCTCGCTACCATCTCCGAAGGAAAAATTACCTGCATCCGAGCAAAAGGCAAATTGCACAACCTCCGGGAAAAGCTAGCAGAGATAGACTCTCCCGCTCCCATCGGTATCGGACATACCCGCTGGGCAACTCACGGCAAACCAGAGGAATATAACGCTCACCCTCACCTAGATAATAGCGGGCGAATTGCCGTAGTTCAAAATGGAATTGTCGAAAATTATCGCGAGTTGCGCGAAGAATTGAAAGCCAAGGGACATAAATTTGTCTCGGATACGGATACAGAAGTTATCCCTCATTTAATAGCTGAAATTTTCCAAGAAGGAAGAAGGAAGAAGGAAGAAGGAAGAAGGAAGAAGGAAGAAGGACAAGATCCAACAGCAGAGGAAATTACTGAGTTGTCGTTTTTGGATGTGGTTTCAAAGGCGGTGAATCGGCTAGAAGGAGCTTTTGCGATCGCCACAATTTGTGCAGATTTTCCAGACGAAATAATTGTCGCCAGACAGCAAGCTCCTTTGGTGATTGGCTTTGGTGCAGGTGAATTTTTCTGTGCTTCCGACACGCCAGCGTTAATATCTCACACCCGCGCTGTTTTGTCCCTCGAAAATGGCGAATTAGCAAGACTAACTCCGATGGGAGTAGAAGTTTATAGCTTTGCAGGACAAAGGCTGAAAAAAACTCCGCGCATCCTCGGCTGGAACCCAGTTTCAGTCGAGAAACAGGGCTTCAAGCACTTCATGCACAAGGAAATTTACGAACAGCCGGCAGTCGTTCGAGCTTGTTTGGAGACTTATTTAGACAGCGATTGGCAGCCCGGAAATCCAGGCTCTCCCATCAATCTCAACTTGCCACCAGAACTTTGCGCCGATGTCGAGCAAATTTCCATTCTCGCCTGCGGAACGAGCTGGCACGCCTCGCTAATTGGCAAATATTTGTTGGAACAGTTAGCTAATATTCCCACGGCTGTGCAGTACGCTTCTGAGTACCGTTACGCGCCCGCACCGCTGACAGCAAATACTTTAATTATTGGGGTAACTCAGTCGGGAGAAACGGCGGATACGCTGGCTGCTTTGGGGATGGAACAGCAGCGTCGCGCGGCTTTTACCGATAAATTTCGATCGCGAATGTTGGGCATTACTAACAGGACTGAAAGCTCGATCGCCCACATGATGCCACACATCATCAACACCCACGCTGGTATAGAAATCGGGGTGGCGGCAACTAAAACTTTTGTCACTCAGTTGATGGCTTTCTATTTCTTAGCTTTGGATTTGGCGCACCAGCGGCAAACCATCAGCACCGAGAGATTGGCAGAAATTCTTGCGGGTTTGCGCCAGTTACCAGCCCAAATCGAGAAGTTTTTGGAGATTCAAGAACAGTATGTCGAGGAATTGTCGCACCAGTTTACAGAAACCCAAGATTTTATCTTTTTGGGGCGGGGAATTAACTTTCCGATTGCTTTGGAAGGGGCGCTGAAACTTAAGGAAATTAGTTACATTCATGCCGAAGGATATCCGGCGGGAGAGATGAAACACGGCCCGATCGCCCTTTTGGATGCTAAAGTGCCTGTAGTGGCGATCGCGATGCCCGGAAGCGTCTACGAAAAAGTCCTTTCCAACGCCCAGGAAGCCAAAGCCCGCGACGCCCGTTTAATTGGCGTTACGCCGAAGCATGGCGCGGCGGAAGCTGATATTTTTGACCACGTTTTGCCGGTGCCTTTGGTGGATGAATTGTTGTCGCCGATTGTGACAGTGATTCCGCTGCAATTGTTGGCTTATCACATTGCCGCGCGCCGAGGTTTGGATGTGGATCAGCCACGCAATTTGGCGAAGTCGGTGACGGTGGAATAATTGTTGACAGTTGACAGTTGACTGTTGACTGTTGACTGTTGTCAATTACCCGATGCCCGATTCCCGATGCCCGATGCCCGATTCCCGATGCCCGATTCCCTATTCCCTATTCCCGATTCCCTATTCCCGATTCCGCAAATCGCCGCCAACAACACCCAACTTATCGTATTAACCCGCAAATCAAACAGAGTTACATCTACAGTGTTAAACAGCGTACAGGCGGCGAAGGCTAATAAATAACTGAAGAAAATTAGGCGATCGGCATTTTCGACATCTTGACAAACCACCTGATTTGTGCTACTAGATATTGAATTTTGATTGAGAACTAAATTATTTTCTGGTACTTCGAGAGTTGCTATTTGCTCTTGTTTAATATCCACAGCAGAAACCTGCCAATTCGCCAACAGCAAAACACCTCTAGCCAAAACCCAGCCAACTAAACCAAATAACAAAAGCGTTGTTGGGAATCCCGTTTCCGCAGCCAACATCAGCATCAAACTGTGAGGATGACCCAGCCATTCGTGCATTCTATCTTGATAGAGAGGCGTAAAATTTCGCAGTCCCCAACCAGTCCAAGGACGCTGCTGAGCCATCGACCAAGCAAATTCCCATTGAGTAGTTCTCAAAGTAGCAGTCGGGCGATTTGGAAACATTTCATCCGTAAGTCTCGCCCAGAAAAAAGCCGGGATAATTATTCGCAAATATTGCCGTAAAGGTTCCGGGCCAAACGCCGACAAAAACACTGCACCCACTGCACTAAAAACCGCAGCTAATATTTTTTTATAACCCGCATAAAATGCAAAAGCCAAAACTGCCAAAACTGCCAATCCCCAAGCATTCCGAGAATTAGTAAAAATCAAAGCAACAGCATTTCCTACTACTGCAAAACTTAAAAATATGAATTGGGTATTGGGCATTGGGCATTGGGCATTGGGCATTGGGCATTGGGCATTGGGCATTGGGGATTGGGCATTGGGCATTGGTAATTGGTAATTGGGCAATTCTCCCCCTCTCCCCGTCTCCCCCTCTCCCCCTCTCCCCCTTTCCCCCTCTCCCTTCTTCCCTCTTCCTTCTTCCTTCTTCCTTCCTCGTTCTTCCATCCACAATCCGAGTGTTAAAATAAAAGCGATTGTTAAATAGCCGGCTAAAATATTAGCGTACATAAATACAGAAGCCATGCGGCCGGGGGGATTGCCTTTCGGTTCGAGTACCCAGCCAAAAATAGGCTGCAATTGATCGATGCCGCTCCAACCTAAAAATTGCTGTCCCAAACCTAAAATTATGACGGGAATTGCACTAATTGCTATTATCCAAGACAATTGTCTTAACTGAGCCGGAGTTTGAATTAAACTGCTGAAAACGGCAAACAATATAAAGAATGGCCAAAAATTGCACAAGCCTAAAACAGCCTCGATACGGTTGTTGGCAAAAATCGTCGTGATGACTAGCAGCACACTCAAAATTGCGAATCCTCGATTCAGCGGGCTGCGGCAGATTTGCCGGAACTTTTGCTGACAAGTGCCGGCCAATCCTAGGAATATTCCTAAAGCTCCCAAGATTGGAATTGTCGGAAAAATTAGCATCCCAATTTGAGCGAAATTCCAAGGGATTTGCAGGCGGCGATCGGGATGTTTTTGCAGGTGAGAATTGAGATTTTTTGCTGTCTGTTTTACAGCTAATTTCCACGTTTTTTTGATATTCACCCAAACTCCCAATTCTTCAATTCTTCACTCCAAAATCCAAAATCCAAAATCGCTATGCTAGTTCCCAAACGCATTCCGATCGCGTTAAGCGAATTTGAGCCAAGGCAAAAATGGTCGGGATAATGCGCCCGTAGTTCGTAGAAATCGATCGCCAACCCAAATCTGCTAAAAACCAAGTCCACATCACCGGGCCGAGCAATGAAAACACGCTCCGTGTCGCACCGTAACGAGCCGCAGTCACGGCCATCCCCCGCCGCGCCGTCTGAATTGCGACATAATTTTGAAACTGGGTTGCTGCGGTTGCAGTCCCTGCGATCGCTACTTGTGTGGCCATTTGATAGGTAGCAAAGTGCAGCGCAAATTGATTGGCCATCAATTTCAGCAACATGGGTTTTAAGATGGAACTAACGGCTAAAGCGCTGCCACCTTTGAACAGCAAACCGAGCGGGTCTTTTTCAGCAGAAATTGGCAACGGTTCAGAAAGTTTAGCATCGACAATTGCTCGCTGTACGCGGACTGTCAGGGCTTGCTGTTCGTCTTTCGGTAAACGCTTCCAGGTGCGGCCCATTAAATGCAGAAATACTTCTGCCTCTAAGTCGGTGGTTGACAACTGTTTGGGATAAGGGATTTTGAGATAGCGGCAAACTTGAATTAGTGCTTGTCTGTAGGTTACTTGTTCGGTTCGCCCTCTCAGTACCGTCAACCCGTCGGCGGCAAGATACCGAAACCTTTGTTCTACGGCGTCTAGCCATGCTTCGCGATCGCGGCTTTGTACGTCTAGGGGTGCGGGGGTTTGCACGTAATCTAAAGGGTTAAACTTGCGACTGAACAGAAGTTCGGTTAGTTGCTGCAATTCTTCTTCTGTTGTCAATTCTAGTGCTGCTCTGAGTTCGTCCAAGATTTTGCCCTCCCGTCATACTATTTTAGATTTTAGATTTTAGATTTTAGATTGTCGCTGAGTAGCGCGCTTTGAAACTTGCCGAGCGCTACATTTTTTCAACTAATCTTACCTGTCGATTATTTTACTACCTGGCGGAGGGCGATGGCTTACGCCCCGCTACGGCTTTGGGCTTTTATGTTCGTGGTGCAGAGCATCTTTTGACCCGCAGCCTTTATGCTGATTGGTAAATCAAAAATACCTCACAATTTATACGTATGTTCGATGTTGTGGCGATCGGTGCGGGGATGGCGGGGCTGATTTGTGCTCGACAGTTGCGTCTGGCTGGCTATTCTGTGGCGGTTGTTGAGAAATCTCGCGGCCCCGGCGGACGAGTCGCTACTCGTCGCGTGCAGGGGACTAGAGCCGATCACGGGGCCCGCTATTTGGAGTCGCAGGGGGATGCGGTGCAGGCGTTAATTGATGTTTTGGTCGATCGCCAGATCCTGAAACTTTGGACGGATAGCGTGGGAGAATTTCGAGAAGGAGAAATATCTTCGGTTCCTAGTTCTTGTTATGTCGCACCTGCTGGGATGAATGCTGTCGGTAAGTATATCGCAGAGGGTTTAGACATTTGGTACGGCCGCCGAGTCAAAGCGATTTCTCGTACCGACAGTCAAATGTGGCATCTTTCTCTGGAAGTTACCGACGACAATTTAGATCTACCTCAAGAATTGATTGCTAAGGCTGTGGTGGTGGCAATTCCTGCTCCTCAAGCTTTAATGTTTTTGGATACAGAACTTGGTTTTTCCTCTAATTTTCTTGACAAATTGCGCTCTGTAGAATACGACGCTTGCATTACAGTTATGGCTGGCTATTCTGCGGAACGAAATTCTGATTTGAGCAATCTAAATCCGCAGTGGAAATCGGTTTCTTTTCCCGATGATTCTGATTTAAGTTGGATTGGGCTCGACAGCAGCAAGCGGCTCGACGATCCGCAACAGCCTGTGTTTGTGGTTCACAGCAGCGCCAATTTTGCCGATCGCCATCTAGAATCTACCGATTTGCCAACAATCGGTCAGCAATTGCTCGATCGCGCTTCTGAACATTTAATGCCTTGGCTCAAGCAGCCGGAATGGTTGCAGGTTCACCGCTGGCGCTATGCTTTTTGTCGGAATCCTTTACCTGTTTCTTGTTTGGTGGCGGAAGAAACTTTGCCGTTGGTTTGTGCGGGGGATTTGTGCGGGGAAGGTCAAATTGAAGCTGCTTTGCGATCGGGCTTAGCGGCGGCTAATTGGGTGAATTCTCAGTTGCAAAATTTGCCGTTAGATTCCAGTCTAAATTGGTAATATCCTCAGCCCGATCGCCCTTTATCCCAAACGCTGCACCTCCTCCACCGACAGCGAAAGCGCCTGAGCGACTTGTTCGACAGTCAAACCCATTGCCAGCAGTTGCGGAATCGCATCTTGTTGTGTTTGCTGTGCGCGATCGGCCCGCTGAGTCTCAGCTTCCGCCCGCTGACTTTCAGCTTCAGCCCGTTGGCTTTCAGCTTCAGCCCGCTGGCGTTCCTGTTCGGTATGGAGGCGTTCGAGTCGGGCTTGCTCGCTCCCTGTCAGCAACAAATTTCCTTCGTTATCCCACCACCGCAACCACCGCTGTGCCTGATTTTGATAGCTGCCTTCCCATACGCCTAACTCTATGCCCATGCGGTCGATCGGGTAATGTCCGCGATCGTTCGGTTCCAATCGGCAATAGCAACCATTCACCCAGTTGTAGACTTCCAGTTGGCTAGTTTTAATTACATAAATGGCGTAGTAGGGAATGCGGATAATCTTTTCATATACCCAAAACTTCCCTGGTTTCTGATTAGTACCTTCTGGTAAACGAGATAAAGGCGTGTTGTCTCGTTCTTCGGAACCATTTCCACTGGCAAACTCGATCGCAATTATTGGCACCATATACTCGCGCCAAATCACGTAAGAGCGACGAATTTCGCCGTCCACGAGGGGCCCAACGTTGGGGACGTAGAACCAGTCAGGCGCTTCGGCACCCTTTTCTGGTGGGTCGGTTTCGCGCCAGTAGATGCCACAATCTTGCCCGATCGCATATTGTCCGTCGGGGTGAAGCCTTTGCAGTGTGATTTCTAGGGAGTCTGTGAGCAAGATGCTTTGGGGATGCTCTTGGAAATTTTTCACAAAAGTGCCATCAGATTCGGGGAGTTGCGTGTGATCCGGGAAGGCGGGGGGTAAGCCTGTCGTACTGAGACTTTGGGTCATGACTGGTACGCGATCGACCTAGCGATCGGACTGATGCTCTATTACCACAGCATAGCGATTGTCGATCGATTTGTGCAGAGGAAGAAGGCAATTAAAGCAATGATTTTAGCAAAAGAACATCCGGTGGAACCGGGCGTGGTTGCTACTTCTTCGTTATTCATTCAGCTATTGCTCTAAAAAATAGATCGAATGATATCAAATCCGCTCTTCATCGGAATCATATAAACGGAGGATACCGCGAGTGCCTTAGTCCCTACAATTGATCGCGGTAGGGAAACGGCATCTTGAGTGTCCTCTATATCATTCCGGCGCAGCCGGAATTGATATGACTTACAAAAACCTGGGAAATGGTGTAAATTGCCACTTTCCCCATTTTTTATTTTTGTGCTGTCTCCTGCTTTTTCAAAGCTTGTTCTTGCATCTGCAATAACTCTGGAACTGTTACAAATTTGTACCCTTCTTTTCTCAGTTTAGCAATAATATCCGGCAAAGCTTGTACAGTTCTCGATCGATTGCCACCGCCGTCGTGCATCAACACAATGCCGCCAGAATTTGCCTGCCGCATCACGTTGTCCATCAACGATTGCGTCGCAGTCCGCCAATCTAAAGAATCAGCAGACCACATGATAACTGCATAATTTTTCTTCTGTGCGTAGGCTGCCAAGCCATTGTTTAAAATGCCTCCTGGTGGCCGAAACAGTGATGTTTTTACCCCGGTTACTTCCTCAATTAATGATGACGTGCGATCGATCTCGCGAGCCGCACCGTCTTCGTTATATTTAATGTATTGGTGGTTCCAAGTGTGGTTGCCGATCGCGTGACCGGCTGACGCAACTTGTTTGCCAAGTTCGGGATATGTTTGCAGGTATCTTCCTACCCAAAAAAATGTAGCCTTAATATTGTTTTTCTTGAGAATCTCTAGGATTTGTCTAGTAGTTGTCGGCCAGGGCCCGTCGTCAAATGTTAGGGCGATCGCCTTGTGCTGCTGGTCCAGTTTTGCCTGACGCAGCATGGTACCTTTAAACTGGGATGGTAGGGATGATTGAAAACGAGTTTCCTGCTGTTGAGCTAGAGCTTTTTGGGAAACTTCTACTCGATGGGCGATCGCTCCTGCGATCCCACTAACATTAGATATCAGTTTTGGTTCTGGCGAGGATACAGCCAAGACTTGTGGCTGCATCGGTGGCGCTGGTTGATTGGCCCGCAAGTTCATTGGTAACGTCACACCCAGCAAAAAACTTCCTGCGGCGGCCAGAAAAGCAACGATTAATTTTTTTTGCCGCCTCAAAAGCCGTTTCATATTTGTCACGTCATTATCTCCTTCACACCTTGGAAAATTAATTCTAGATTTTATTTTGATATCAAGTTAATCCACTCAGGACGATCGTATTAAATGCGATTGTCCATAGAAATGTTACTGCAAATGACCGATCGCGGGGAAGTCCGGCAGGATTAACAAGTTTAAGAATTTTCACCGAGAGTTCCCCTAACCGATCAAAACGGGGAATAGTGGCAATCTTCCGGAAGGTAGTTAAATCCCGTTAATTGCACGTTCTATTCTATATAGTTAGGGGCTCAGACCCAAAAAGCCGGGCCGCTAACTGACACTACGGGCCGATCGCCCGCCCCAGCGTCTTCAAATTAACTTTTAGGGCCGATTCTTTCTTGATACAAGCCGACAATCCGATCGATAACTTCGTCAACAGTCAGATTATCTGTTTGAATTTCCACAGCATCAGCAGCTTTCCGTAAAGGTGCTATCAGGCGAGTGCTGTCCTTGGAGTCCCGCAGAGCGATGTCTTGTTCTAACTGGGCCAAACTAATATTAGCCCGATCGGCGTCTTTAAGTTCTAACATCCGCCGGCGCGATCGCTCTTGTACCGAAGCCGTCAAATAAATCTTCAATTCCGCATCGGGAAAAACATTAGTTCCTATATCGCGGCCTTCTGCCACAATCCCACCTTTTGTACCGCAGCGCCGCTGTTCATCTACTAGAAACTGGCGCACAGCGGGAATTGCCGCCATTTCCGAGACGCGAGATGTCACTTCCAAACTGCGAATTGCCTCGGTTATGTCTTCGCCGTTAATCTTCAGCATGAAAGATGCGGGATCGAGATTGTATTCCAAATAGCTGTAACTAATTAATTCGGCGATCGCACATTCGTCGGACATCGGCGTGTTTGTTTTCAAAGCCAGCCAAGTCAGCGCCCGGTACATCGCGCCGGTATCGAGATAAAACAAGCCCAAAGCTTTTGCTGCTTGGCGAGTTACCGTAGATTTGCCAGCCCCCGCCGGGCCATCGATCGCCACAATTGGCCTGCGGTTCCTGAGAATTATATTATCAATCAAGCGAGTAGAGCCAACTCTGGCTGCTACGGCTAAAAGTCCCGCTGTTTCCACCACCTCCAACGGCATCAGAGTGTCGGGATCGACGAGTTCGGCATATTCGAGCTTAACTTCGGGTTCTCCAGCGACTTCGGCGCGCGCGGCAGCGAGTGTGGCGGCCCAGGTGCGGTCGCCTGAAGCAAAAGTTTTTGAGGCTTGTTGCAGCGCGCGGTAGAGGGCGCAGGCTTGCTGTTTTTGCTCTGTTGTTAAATACTGATTTCGAGAACTCATTGCTAGTCCAGACTCTTCGCGGACGATCGGGCAAGCAACAATCTCTACAGGCAAGTTAAAATCCCAGGCGAGCTTGCGGATAATTGCTAGCTGCTGGGCGTCTTTCTGACCAAAATAAGCTTTTGTCGGCTGCACCAAACTCAAAAGTTTGGTAACAATTGTCGCGACGCCCTGAAAATGACCGGGCCGAGACTTGCCGCACAACACCGATGTCATCGCGGGTGGCGGCACTACTTGAGTTAAGGATGAAAGTTGATTTTGTGTTTGGGCGGTTTTGTCGGTTGCTGTGCGATCGCCCCCTGGGTTCCCAAACATTTCTGTTGCTGGGGGAGCAAAAATGGCATCAACGCCAGCTTGTTCGCACAGCAGCCGGTCTCGATCCAAATTCCGGGGATAATCTTGAAAATCTTCTGTCGGCCCAAATTGCAGCGGGTTGACAAAAATGCTGACTAGGACGATCGCATTGTCTTGTCTTGCCCGCTGGATCAAGCTGAGATGTCCGGCGTGCAAAGCTCCCATCGTCGGCACCAAACCGACTGTCACGTGAGGTGCAGCAGACTTTTGTGAATTTAAGTAGCAGCGAAGTGCTGCAATGCTAGTAAACAGTTGCACCGATACAATCTCCTCAAGGCATTCGGCAGAATGCAGAATTTATTTGTCTGAATTTGTTCGATCGGACATCTGGCACCAATGTTAGCAACTTGCCTCGCGTGCGAGTTCCACAACAAATAAACTATGGTGGGGCGCGAGACTATGGCGACGAGTGCAAGATGTCAGATACTTCAAGCCCGGACAAGTTTTATTCTAGTTTCTGCTTTCTACAGTTCGGATAACTTTTGTATTCTGCCTTACCAGAAAGAATTGTCTTTGAGCGATCCTTCAACCGCAGATGTCAGACAGATAAACACAGATAAACGCAGATGATTTCAGGGTGTTTTCCGATTTTTGCAAGAGGTCTATTACTCCAATCCTCGGACTTCTAGGTAGAGGTCGCCCTCAAGCTGTCAACTGTCAACTGTCAACTGTCAACTGTCAACTGTCAACTGTCAACTGTCAACTGTCAACTGTTGTTTACTTTTTCGGTTCGATTACTTGGATTTCCACTCTCGCAACGCCGCTGCTCATCATTCCGAGCACGTTGGCTGCGCCGGCCGACAAGTCAATCAGCCGATCGCCCACGTAGGGGCCGCGATCGTTAATCCGAACGACGACGGAGCGGCCGTTGTCAAGATTTCGCACCATGACTAGAGTGCCGAAGGGCAAGTGGCGGTGTGCAGCAGTCAAGGCATTTTGGTTAAAACGCTCGCCGCTGGCGCTGAGGTTGCCATCAAATCCGGGGCCGTACCAGGAAGCCAAGCCGCTGAGCCGCACTTGAAGTGGGCCCAAAGATAGCACGGGGGCTTCTGGTTCGGGTTGGGGTTGGCCTGCGACTGCTTCCAAGGGTGGGGCGTTGCCCAGGAGTCGGCGGAGGCGATTGGTTACTTGCAGAGCATCTCGGCTGAAGTTGCTCGTGGTGTCGGGGAGGATGTTTTGAGCGTTGATGCTTACCAAATCCTCGCCGTTTGCCTGGATTATGTAGCGATCGCCTTTTTCCCACTTAACGGTAATGCTGTTGGGATCGATGTTGTTGCGGTTTAGCTGGTTGAGTCTTGCTGCTAAGCTAGATGCCCGCCACATTGGATCTGGTTCTTGATTGGTGGAATTGCTGGCAGTGTTTCCGGCTTTGGGATTTTCTTTTGTGCCGGCTACTTTTGACTGACTGCTACCACTGGCTTTGCGATCGCCAGTTTCTCCAATTTTGGTGTTGGTTTCCTGGCTTGGGTTCAGAAAGGTGATGACTGGAATGTTTCGCACGTAGACTGTCACTGCTTGTCGCCCCTCCAAGTCGTGGGGCTGAATTTTGACGATCGAGTCTTGGTCAATGTCAGCTCTTGCTTGGTACTGATACTGTCCAACTTTTTGTGCTTCGGCCCGAGTTGCGTTTAACTGCGGGGACGGTTGGGTGGCAATTACTTGCTGCTTGGAGCCCTGAGAGTCTGGCTTCAGAGCGTCTGTCGCTTGTGCGTGACAAGAAGAGGCCGTTCCTACCACAGGAACTAACAGGACAGCGAGTAAACCACCAACAAATTTTTCCTTCATACGTCCATTTTTGTGAAGAGCCATTGCCAACCGAGATTGGAGGATTGGCCATTTGGCGGCAGGCGTCAAGGATTTTTCTCGATCCCTTCGCTATTCCCCCGTGAGTCAAAGCAAAGTATCCGGGTGCGTTTTTGCTGTAATGCTTCAGCGAAAAAAAAATTTTGGCTGAAACTTCCCCGATCTTTGACAACTCAATACTCGATCTGCAATTTGTGTTTTGGTAACGAACTGCAACAGACTACCACAAACTTTTGCGCTTGGGGATCGCTGTTTCGATACATTTGAGCAATATTGCTCAAATTTTCTCAGAACTCTGTCTAATAAAGTCCTTTAATTGCAGTGGTTACAGCCATTTTCAGAATTCCAGAAATTTTTACAAAAATTTACAAAAAATTCGTGTATTTTATGGCTGCCGAAGGATTAGCCTGAAAAAATCTGTTTGTCAAGTATTAAATGTTGAGTTCGCCCCCAAATGGATACTTGCTGCGATCGCAAAATTTTATACTTCTGTTCGAGATCCCAGCTCCAGAGCTCGTTCAACCTTGGCGCTTACCTGGAAGCCTAAAATCCGCAATCGGCAATCCCCAATCCCCAATCCGCAATCGGCAATCCTCAATCCGCAATCGGCAATCCCCAATCCTCAATCCAAAATCCCCAATCCTCAATCCAAAATCCCCAATCCTCAATCCAAAATCCGCAATGCCCAATGCCCAATGCCCAATGCCCAATGCCCAATGCCCAATGCCCAATGCCCAATTCTCAATCCCCAATCCCCAATCCAAAATCCAAAATCCAAAATCCAAAATCGGCTGACTCTTGGGAATAAACTAAAACTTACAAATGGATTTGGGGGACTTATGGATTATCGAGCAGCAGGTGTGGATGTTGAGGCGGGCAGAGCTTTTGTCGATCGCATCAAAAATACAGTCAAAAGCACCCACCGATCGGGAGTTTTGGGCGGATTCGGCGGATTTAGCGGGTTTTTCAGCGTTCCGGAGGGTTTAAAAGAGCCAGTGATGGTTTCGGGCACTGACGGCGTGGGAACTAAGTTGAAATTGGCCCACGATCTCGATCGGCACGACACGGTAGGTATCGACTTGGTGGCGATGTGCGTCAACGACGTGCTGACATCCGGCGCCGAGCCCCTCTTTTTTCTAGATTATTTAGCGACAGGAAAGTTAAACTCCGAACAATTAGCTGGGGTGGTGACAGGAATTGCTGACGGTTGCAAACAAGCGGGCTGTGCTTTGCTCGGAGGGGAAACCGCAGAAATGCCTGGTTTTTACCAAGCCGGCGAGTACGATTTGGCTGGTTTTTGCGTGGGAATTGTCGAAAAGAGCAAATTGCTCGACGCTTCCCAGGTACGGGTGGGAGATGTGGCTGTCGGGCTGGCTAGTTCCGGCGTGCACAGCAACGGTTTTAGTTTGGTGAGAAAAATTGCGGGCGATCTAGGTTTTGATTGGAATTCCCAACCGGAAAAATTGGGCGGCCAAAGTTTAGGAGAAGTGCTGCTGACTCCGACTACAATTTATGTGAAACCAGTCCTCGAAGCCCTTAAGAGCGGTTTAGAAATTCACGGTATGGCTCACATTACAGGCGGCGGTTTGCCGGAAAATTTGCCCCGCTGTTTGGGAGCCAATCAATCTGTGAAAATTGACAGTAATAGCTGGCCGAGTTTGCCAATTTTTGACTGGATTGCTGAGGCTGGCTCTGTGGCGACTGCCGATATGTTCAATACTTTTAATATGGGTATTGGCTTTGTGCTGTTGGTCGATCGCCGGGAAGTTGAGCAGGCTGTGAAGTGGTTTGAGTCTCAGGGAATTGGTGCTTTTGCGATCGGCGAAGTTATTGAGGGTAACGGGGAATTGGTAATGGGCGTCGATTAATTTTAGTTGCGTGAATTAAAAAAAATCGCCCTTTTTTTTCGGGTTAAATGCTTGACTTCTGGCCGCAAAGAAAGTACAATTGGATAATGGAAATAGTGGCAATTTTAAAATTAAAGTTACCACTCCCATTATCTAAAATATACCACAGTAATTCTAGCCTAGTCAATAGGTAATACTTCTTTTTTAAGGCAAAATTTTTTAACAAGATTTATCGCATTAACTCTCATTATAATCAAGACAACCTAAAGGAGGTAATACTATGTTGACAAGCGATCTGAATGCTCTACTTGACCAACAAGCACTCCAACGCCAAGATTCCGAATGTCGCTATATTACCGATCGCGTTAACTGGGAACAATACGAAACCTTACTCACCAGAAATGGGGATAGTTTGGCATATCGAGTCACATATTTAGATGGAGTCTTAGAAATTATCTCACCTTCCCGTCGCCATGAAATCAGAAAAACGCGCATTGGAGACCTTTTAGAAATCTACTTTTTAGAAGCAGATATCGACTATTTTCCCTTTGGTTCTACAACCCTGCGGCAAGAGGAAAAAAGAGGTGGGACGGAACCCGATGAAGCTTACTGCATTGGTACAGACAAAGAATTTCCCGATTTGGCAATTGAGGTTGTTGTTACCAGTGGTGGTCTGAATAAACTGGAAGTTTACAGAAGGTTAAATGTTAAAGAGGTTTGGTTTTGGCAAAATGAACGTTTTAGCCTCTACTACCTGCGAGAAGAGATTCCAGTTCAATTTGTCCAAACCTGCGGTTATGAGCAAATCTATCGGAGCGAAATTCTCCCTGATTTAGATATAGAATTGTTGGCGGAATATGTCCGATATCCGAATTCGCTCGCAGCAGTTAAGGAATTTCGACAACGACTGATTTCTGGTTAAAACCAGAATAGATGCCGATCGAATGTAGCTATGACTCTTGATCAGCATAAGCTTGACGGCATACTCAAATTACTGCAAAAACCTTTTGTGCTAAAATTAAAGAGCTTAAACATTACTGATTAAGAGCCTTTAAACTAAGATGTCTAAGGAATCAGTCATCACAGAACATATCGAAATTACGCCTGGGGTACTTGGTGGTAAGCCACGCATTGCGGGCCATCGAATTGCTGTAGCACACATCGCCGAAATGTATCTGAAAATGGGGATGTCTATAGAAGAAATCGCGGGCAAGTATGATTTGCAACTTGCCTCGGTTCATGCAGCAATGACCTATTATTACGATCGGAGAGAAGAAATCGATCGTCGCACTGCTGAAAGTCGAGCTATTGTGGAAGAATTAAAGCGCAATAGTCCACCATCTCCGTTACAAGAAAAATTGAGGGCAATTAGAGGTGAGTGAGCAAATTCGTTTTCATTTAGACGAACATATTGACTCTAATATTGCGCGCGGTTTGCGTCGTTACGGCATAGATGTTACAACAACAGTTGATGCAGGATTGCGGACTAAAAGCGACGAGTCACACCTGGAATTTATTCGCGAACAGCGGCGCGTGATAGTAACTCACGATGACGATTTTTTAATTATGGCAAGCGATACCACAGATTATCCGGGGATTGTCTATTGTCCTCCTAATTCTCGTTCTGTGGGCGAGATTATCCGTAGTTTGATTTTAATTTATGAAGTGTATGCGCCTGAAGAAATGATCGGGAGGATTGAATATATTTGACATGATTGTAAGGCGATCGCACTTTGGGTTATTTGGGGGAAAAGGGCGATCGCACTTTTGACAATTTGGGACATAACAGATAACTCATCTTCTACCCTATTTTTTTCATTTTGTGTTTCTTGATGCTATTGACTTCGCATTCTTCATTGCCAGAGCTAAATATTTATCAATTTGCTCAAACCGAGAAGAATTTAATAGTATATTTTCTGAGATAACTTCCTCGCTGTCATAGATAATTTCTAAATGTGCTGGCTTAGAAGAAGAATAGATAGGATATTGATAACGAACGTTAAGTTCACCATTATCTAAAGGTATTAACCACCTCCAATATATAGCTCCATCCCTTTTGGCTTCGAGTGTCTGTGCCGCAGGAAAGTTATTCAAAATCCATCCTCTATCTTCACTCCGTATTTTTTGCATAAAATCTGTGGCTACCTCCATCTGAGGTCTATGTTCAGAAGCACCTCTATAGAAATTTGCTTGACTTCTACGATGAGCAAATGCAGCTTCTTCGGCACTTTTCAAAATTTGCTCTAAAGGTGATGATCCTTTAATAATATGTACGGCAGAATCAGGGATTTCCGCAGAGCCTTGACTTCTGACAAATAAGTAGTAACGCTTCCGAAGTTCCGAGCCACACAAATCTGTAATCAATAGAGCAAAGAAATAGTCCAAATCATATTGACGGCTATTCACAGTTTCTGTATAACCCCTAATGTCACCTTGACTCAATTCTGCTAGTCCATTGCAGTGATGAGTATGCCAAGAACCCAGGTAATTAATATCTTGGTCAAATGTCTCCAACACGCGAAACATTGCTTCTTGATACTCACCATCTGGCATCAAGTGACCTACTGAGTTATTGACACGAGGCCCAGAGTCTATATAAGTTTCTACTCGGATTTTTATATGATTGCCATTTTGACTAATTTTTCCAATAAACTTTCCACCTTCCTCACGGTTAGAAACTGATACTGCATGACTTATTCTGGCAATGACAGTCTCAAAAATTTCAACTGATACGTCTAGATTAGAAGGCCTATAATCTGATCTACCTATTCCAAACCAAGATAAAACTCCCGACATATTAATCCTCCATTTGATGATTGACATTAGTGCAGTAGCATACTTTTTGAGGTTTTAAAAGCATTTGCTTTGCTTCAAAATGACTGCGGAATATTCCTGGGGCTGGTCTATTTCCATACACAATCCAGTTACTTTTTAATGTAGGCATGGACTGAGTTGACTCTCTAAGCAAAATAGAGAGAGCCATCCTAACTTGAATCAATGCAATCATTTGGATATCAATTGAGAGTCCTGATGCACGAAATTCTTTTTCATCAAGACCATAAATTCTACTTTCTTCATCTTCCGTAAGTCCCAAAACCTCGTCTGATAAGTCAAGTTGATTGAGTTCGGAGAAAAGTTGTAAACACTTGTAACAACCAGTCAGAGTTGGAATGTAGCCAAAAACTTCACCTCCTATGCCTGTCCGAAACACGGATGCTGTTACAAAAGGAACTTTTGCTGCCACACATTGGTCACTGACAAACTCTCTGACACTCTTTTTATCTGAACAAGAAAGAACCAGATCGGAGCGACGAACCGACTCAATAAAGTTCGGAGATTGCATCACATCCTCTGCAAAATTTTTAACTTCTACATCAGGATTTCTGTCTTCTATCCACTCCTTTTGTATGTCTACTTTGAGTCGTCCTAAATCTTTACGCATTCTACGATGCTTGACAAGATTTTCAGGTTCTAGAGTATCTGGATCGTAAAGTTCCCAAATCCGAATACCATTCATTACAAGGTGATCGCAAGCTGGTGTACCACCGCTACCTAAACCAACAACAGTGATCCGCTTATCTGAAAAAATCTCTGGATTAAGTAGATAGCTAATTCTATCAAACTCAAGTGAATAATTTTGATCTTTCATTAACAATACTAGTCAGGGGTGGACATGACTTTGATTTAATTATCCACAGTGGCTCAAAGTCATAGAGGATAAGTCATTGGGCCATAGAAAAACTGTCCGAAGTATTGATTAATGTGCTTGCTCTTTTCCTGGCCAATTTTTAGTACGTTGCCAAACATCATATTTGTTAACCCAGATTGCAGCCTTAGATACCATATATGCCAATGAATAGTTTGAAGTCCATTGCTCTGGCTTCATCACACATAAATTGCCACTCGAATACCTGTGAGGACAATCAGGTTCAATGGTTCTTTCAAGCAACTTAATCAATGGCATATTGTAAGGATAGTTTGAAGGAATTTCTATTCTAACTCGGTAATAGTTTTCGTCCGCTGTCTTTAAATACCCCTCTACAGCCTTGATAGAGCCTTTAGATGCTTTAAAATTAAACTGTGGATAGTAGCGCTTAATTTTCTCACTCTCAACAGCCATCCTATCTCTAGATAAATCATTTTCGAGAAATATAAGTCCACGATTAATCGCAATATTTGTCATTATTTATTATTGTTTAATAACTACTTTTGAGGTTAGGCAACTAATACTCACCTTTTGGATCGCGCAGTGCCACTCCTTTTGGAGATTGATTGGGTTCGAGTGGACGAACTACACCATCTGAATCGATTTCTACAAACTCATCTTCTTCTTGAGCGTTAAAGGCTCTTTCTGCCATATTTGCAATTGATCTGCCAACGCCTCTAGCAGCAGCACTAATTACTCCTTCCGTAATTCCATCGACTATATCGTCAAAATCATTTGGCATTTGATTAACCCGTGAAAAACAGCTTTAGCTACTCCTAACTTAGTCATTCGGGCAAAGGGAGCAATTAATCTTGACTTACTTACTTAAGTAACAAATTCTGAAGTTATTGCAAATTAGCAAGAACTCTAAAAGCTTACTCTGTCAAGCTAACGATTTCTCAATTCCTCTTTTACCCTGAATTTTTTTAACCGTACATAGCCTGAAAGCATGATTTAGCAAAGCTTTGGGTGGGTATAATGCCTTGTTAGTCCAAATAAGCTAAATCTGAGTAGCTAATACGATGATAAACTAGCTATACCCAGCTAGCAACTAGCCATAGCTATAAATTTTGGTTAGGCTCTAGCTATCAACTTACCACAATGCCCTGCGATGACATCTAACGACGATATTTTTGCCGATGCCGCGAATAACTGGGACTTGGAAAGGCTCTACAAAGCTATGGCAGAAGCCAAGTGGCAAGTATCTCCTCGTGCCAGAAAGGGACTCACAGAACGGGAAAAGCTTTTTTTGCGCGGTTTGCTGTGTGGCTACAGTCCGGCTGAAATAGCTAACCAAGTACATCAAAGTCGCAAGGGTGTTGAGGTCTATGTCTCTAAAACTTTATATCAATACTTTAAAAAAATTAAAGATGTGCCTAATGAAACAGTAGGCAACTGGAGAAATATTCCTAACTGGCTAGAGGAAGAAGGATATAAAACTAAGTCATCTGTTCAATCTGACTCAAGGAATTATTTGCCGAATGAGCTATTAGTAAAGATCGGAAATATATGTTTTGATACTAATACAGGAACAATTGATATCAACATTCGGGTATCACTTCCATCATTTTCAGAATACCAAAGAACAGAAGATATAGATTCAGACGATCGCCCCTATACAAACTAATCTAATTGAAGGGCGATCTGATTAATTCTATCATTGTGCTATAATCTGCCTAATCTGAGCTAACGCTTCTTCTCCTGGAATTGGCTCAACCATACCGCTTCGGATTTCATCGCGACGCTGCTTAGCTTCCGCAGTCCACAACTTTTGAACTGTTCCGTCTATATCAAATTCAAGACTCTCAACTAGCCTCTCTGCTAACTGCGCTCTCAACGCATTTGGCAAAGATAAAGCTTCTTTCATCAGTTGCTCGATCGATAGCATAATTACATCCCAAACTAAAATCCCTAAATAGTTAAGTTGAAAAAAGGAAGCACATTGTGCAATCTTGTTTGATTATAGCCGATCGCGCGATCGAGAGTAAAACAGCATTTTCCAAACAGCCTAAGCAACTCCATAGCTCGTAAATGGTCTTGCATAGGGAGGCTGAAGCCCCAAAACAATATCCTCCCGCGCCACACCCATCAGCACTAACTCCTCAGCAATCAGTTCATCAGTTTGATTGCGTTGAATCCAGACTTTTTCATTGCGGATGTCTAAGTGAATCGGGCAACTATAAATCCGATTATGACCGTCCCAACCTAAATCTAATATCTGATAATGGTCATGTTCGGTGTCAAATAATACCTGAACTTCAATGTCGCCATTGATGGGTTTAGTCTTACTATATTCCATCAGGAAAGTGCGAACAATCTGCCGATATTTAGCTAATCGATCCATTCCAAAATCACCTCATTAGTAGGGTCGTATACCAACAACTTCAGATCGTACTCAGCGATAGCCGCTTGTGGCAAAGCACGACAGAAAAATGAATTATAGGCTGCGATCGGAACTGCCAAATAGAGCGATCGATCTGGCTCCAGACTCCTGAGTGCTAGTCGATAATTCAGAAATTGACCGAGGGCTAAGTGGAAATCAAACATGGCTGATTCACTCAGAAAGCTTTTAACCTCGACTGCAATCTTCTGTAAACCTCGCTCTGCAACTAGAAGCTTTTCCGCCCCCAAGTCAATCCTGAGTCGATCGTCTTTGCTAAACTTTAGCTTCAGCGGATCGTGGGTAATCACCCAATTATCCTTCAGAAGAGCGGATTTGACAGACTCATGGAAAACATCCCTAGCCGACATAGACTTTACTCAAAGACCTTATTTCTATTCTATCCCAACCCAATCTTCTGATACCAAAATGCGATGCCACTTACAGCAACCCCTTAGCTCGCATTTTCACGAAAAATGGTAAAGGCGAAAGCAGAGATTTTTCCTGTTGTACCTGCTCCCATTCTGCACGAATCTCCTGCTCAATTTCAGCTTGAAAGTCGAAGTAATAAGCCATCGCTGCATGAGCCTCCGACTGCATCAAATAAGGATGCTGGCGGCACATTTCTTCCACTGACCAACCATAAGCTAGATAATCCATCACAATATGAACAACCCGCACGCGGGGTATCCGCTGCAACCGTGCGGGTTGACCCGCTACTTTCTCGATATGAGGATAAATTATTGATAGCATAATGATATCCCAAACTAAAATCGCTCAATAGTTAAGTTGAAACAGAAACCACATTGTACAATCTTGTTTGATTATAGCCTAAGAAATTAGGAGACGGCATTGCCGTGTCCCTACAATATTATTTTGGATACAGGAGACGGCATTGCCGTGTCCTGTATCCTGACGGTGCAACCTGAACTGATATCATTCACCATCCACCGCCCTACATAAACCGATCGCGCCTCCGATCAATTTTCGCCAAAACAGCACCGGAAACATCCGCCAGAATACTGATAATCCGATACAAAGCCACCGCACTCAAAATTATACCCGTAGAAAAGCGATCGTCCAAAAGGGCGATCGCCGTTGCTTCAAATACTCCCATCCCTCCAGGCGCACCCGGTACAACCAAACCCACAACAAACGCCAAAGCAAAAGCACCGAACAAGTTGGGAATATCGATAAAATTTACCGGATTTAAAGCCATTACCGTTAGCAAAAAACCGCTGCCCCGCAATCCGATAAAACAGATTTGTCCGATTAACGGCACTAAAGGATAGCGTTTAATTGGCAAATTATTTTGGCGCTCGGACTTGACATTAGATATTTTTTTAGCTAGATTGGAGCTAGACTCTAAAGGCGAAATTAGTCGATCGCCCCCAGCATCCCCAACCTCTGAATTTTCCCCCTTGTTCTTGGATAACTTCAACCGCTCTACAAATAGGACGATCGGATTTAGAATTCGGGGATGAATCGCCGTTAAAATAGCAGCACAACCGACAATCCGCAACCACCCATTGATGCGCTCAAAACAAATCAAGCCAATCAGCACGCCCGCAGAAGCCATCAGCAACGGTTCCAGCAAGACGCTGAGAGTAGCAGCTTTCGGCGCAATGCCTGCCTTTTTGGCCTCCAAGATGCGACCCCAAAAATGCCAAATATTCCCCGGTAAATATTTGGCAATATTAGTCTTGAGAAAAACTTGAATCGCCCACGCGGCATTGACAGGTTGGCGGAATTCGCGCAAAATTAACATCCACACCCAGCCGACAAAAATTAGAGACAGTAACGTGATACCAACCGCGATCGCCAATAACGGAAAACTTTCGGCTCGAATTCGGATATTAGCCACTTCTCGCCAGTGAGTTACAAAAGCTTTGGCAATAAATAAAAACGTGCCGCCCAAAATCACATAGCGCAAATAAGGCTTTAAACGTGATTTCGCAAGGTTGAAAAAATTCTGAATTCGATGCAAGTGTTGTTTTCCCATTTTCCGATCCTGATTAATGAATTTGGGATGGTAGATTTATTAAGGACAATTTCATGTTTGAAATCTAAAATTTAGATCGATCGCAATTTAAGGAGTAAATTTTTATGGCCGGCCCGAGCCCCGACGGATTTTCCTATCTTTTAGATGATAGCGCCAATAGTTTCGCATTAACTCCGGGCTTTTTGACTCCTTATCGTAACGGACTTTTTGCCCTCGGAGGTAATGATTTTATTGTCGGTGCCTCGGATGCCGATCGCCTCAGCGGTGATAATGGTAACGACAGACTCCTCGGCGGTGGCAATTCCGATACTCTCTTCGGTGGTGTCGGGAATGACTTGCTTAACGGCGGTGCCGGCAATGACTTCCTATTTGGCGGTAAGGGCAGCGATACCTTGCAAGGAGGTAGGGGAGATGATAGCCTCAACGGCGGCAACGGTAGCGACGTTTTAATGGGCGATGGAGGCAAAGATACGCTGACAGGGGGTTTGGGCGCAGATACCTTTGTCCTTCGCAGCAACTCCCCAGTCTCAGATCCGGCTGTTGCAGACGCGATCGCTGACTTTAACAGTTTTGAGGATGCGATCGGACTAACTGACAATCTTACCGAAGCAGACCTCACTTTAGAAACAGTTTCCGGCACTCCCAATACAGTAATTAAAATTCGCCAATCCGGTGCTATTTTAGGCTTAGTCGCCAACACATCACCACAAAACCTCAGCGGTAAGTTCATCTCTGCAAATGCCGTATTGGGCAACCAACTCAGCCAAGCCCGAGATTTAGGCGTTTTGAGCAGCACTCAAACCATCGCTGACTCGGTTAGCAACGCCCGCCCAGACAACCTTTATCGCTTTACTTTGCCTGCAAATAACGACTTTAAATTAACTGTCAGCGGTTTTAGTGCCGATGTTGACGTGGCTGTGATTAAAGATATTAACGGCGACAATTCTATTGACTTTACCGATATTATTGCTTCTGCTAAAGAACCCGGTTTATCGCCAGAGTCTATCGATCTCAAAAATTTGGCAGCCGGAACATACTTTGTCCGAGTTTATCAAAACCAAGGTAATACAAATTTTACCCTAAATTTATCTGCAACTCCTGCAACTATTGTTCCTGACAATCCCAGCAACTCACCGGGTTTTGACTCTCGTTTTGGGTTCGGTTTGGTGAATGCAGCGGCGGCAGTTGCTAAAGCTCAAGGTGTGCCAACTTTTCCTGATGTTCCCGACTTGGGCGGCGATGAGTGGGGCAGAGACTTAATTAAAGCTCCAGAAGTTTGGGCGAAGGGCTTGACTGGAGATGGCATTGTCGTAGCAGTTATCGACAGCGGCATTGACTACAATCACCCAGATTTAGCAGGGAATGTTTGGAGCAATGGGGGGGAAAATGGCGTTGATGCCACAGGTAGAAATAAAGCTAGCAACGGCGTAGATGATGATGGCAATGGCTTTGTAGATGATTTCCGGGGATGGGATTTTGCCAACAACGATAACGATCCAATGGATGATAACAATCATGGCACTCATATCTCGGGTTTAGTTGCGGCGAAAAAGGATGGGGTGGGAATAACTGGAACGGCTCCGACTGCCAAGATTATGCCTTTGAAAATACTCAACAGCACAGGAGTAGGCAAAATTAGGGATGAAATTAATGCGATTAATTATGCGGTGGCAAATGGGGCAAAGATAATTAATGTAAGTTTTGGCGGTCAACAGTTCAACGATCAAGAATTGAGCGCGATTCAAGCGGCGGAAGCTAAGGGCGTGGTGGTGATTTCGGCGGCAGGGAATGATGCTCGCCCGGATGTAGATTATCCGGGTAGGTTTGCAACTGAGGTAGGCATTACTGTCGGTGGAGTTAACCGGAATGGCTTGTTTACCGATTATTCTAACCGGGCGGGATCTAACACAATTAGTTATTTTGTCGCTCCGGGTGGCGACGGCGGCAGGGCTGATGCTGGGGACGTTTATTCAACGGTGTCGCTTTCTCAACCGGGGGTTCCCTATCGATATTTTTATCCGGGGTGATAGCTTTGATGTTGCAAGCCAATCCCAGTCTGACTCCTGCTCAAATTAAGCAGATTCTGGCGGAAACGGCGAGTCGATCGGTTTAAACTCGATTCAGTTCGATCGTTCGGACTTCAGTCCTTCCTTGAAGTTTTACGAGGAAGGACTAAAGTCCGAGCGATCAAAATATCTCTTACAAAAGTCCTTTTAATTAAATTTGGGAACAGGCAAGATGCCCGTTCCACAGAAAAATAATTCTTGTGGAACGGGCATCTTGCCCGTTGCGTTTTAATTAAATTTGGGAACGGGCAAGATGCCTGTTCCACAGAAAAAATAATTCTTGTGGAACGGGCATCTTGCCCGTTGCGTTCCTCCAATCTTCAAGTCAAATTGACGGCACAGGGTGATGCAGCAGTAGCCTGGTCGATCGAATACTAACTCGTAATTCATCTCGCCATCTATTTTGGTAATCGGCTGCTTTAAGGGGATGCCGTGAATGTCGTATTGGCGGCGTTCTAAGGCACTCCAGTCGATAATTTTGATATCGATTTGGTTCTGCAACTCACTTGCGATCAGATACAGGTGCATCTTGTCTTGAACTTTCCCAGTCAGGGGAATTTTCATTAACACTGACTGAGTGACAAGGGGTTTTTGGTCGTTGGGATGCTTCTGAGTGTGGCAGTTGTTGAGTTCGATATCGTAAGGTTCTAGCTTAAATTTCTCTCCATTGGCGATCGAGGAAGAGTGCAAATCTTGCAGGCACTTTTCTAGATGAGGGATTAGCCCTAAATCTGGATCGCACAGCAGTCTGCGAATATTGGAGGTTTCAGTTACTGTCATTTTAGATTTTTGATGTTATGTTTGTGATTCTTAAATCATAGCTTACCGCAAAAAGTAATTATGTTCTATTATACTTGCGACATAGTTCCAAAAACCAGGTTTCTGGGCAGTATTTCCCGGCAAACCAGATTTTGATTAGTTAATGTTTTTATAGCCTTTCTCAGAAAGATGAGGTATGACTATAAATGGAGTTTTTTATGCGACCTCGCTTACTATATAATAAATATAAGAGGGCTCCCATCCCAACAACGTACCTCACTTTTTTGAGAACCGCTATAAATTATTTTTTGGTGAGTTTCCACAGATTGAGTTCGACATTACCGCCAACCGGATCTATTTGATAGTTTTGCTGTTCAATTGCCGATCGCAAATCTGAGGAAGGCCTGTATAAAAACAACTCGCCCAAACCGCTGGGAATTTTCGGAGGTTCTGGTTTTTTTCGTGCCAACTCTCGATTTGTGTAACAAGAAGTGTAACAGCGGGGTTGGATTAGCAGTTTGACTTTTGGTTGCAGGCGATAACTTAAAGGCATGATGTATGCGATATTCGCATCGCTGATAATTAAGGGATTGCTTGCAGAATTGACAGTCGCTGCGACTTCTAATTCCGCACGCAACCAACCGCTGCCTTTATTCCACCAACTATCGGCTTGAGAACTAACTCCACCGGAGATGATGCCTGCACAAAACAGTGCAACTATAACTATTTTCCACAGTCTTTGCAGTTTTGAGTTATCAAAATTGTTGCTAATTTTCACAGACAGCAGGTAAGCAACTGCTAGCTGAATTCCCACATAACAAGGAACTAAATATCGCGGATTTGCCGATCGCCTCCCGCCTTTAAGTATATCGGGCACTGCCAAAAATAAGGCAGTTGTGGCAATTAACAATAATATCAATAACCAAACCCGTTTTGGTGTTTGCCGGCATAGAAAATAAAGGGAATAGCCGACTAAAGCTAGAATCAGGATGCCAACGGGAATTACCAAGGCTAGTTGTGCGGCGTTGGCAGTCCCATCAGTGCCAATATCAAAAAATCCTATGCTGACTGCGCCCACCCACCTGCTGACTAATCTGAAGAGATTTGTTTGTTCTGCCCATACTGTGGTACTTCTAACTTGATTGAAGTTTTCGACAATATTTACGAGGGAAGGCATGAAGCCAATTAAGGCGACCATTGCTGCTGCATAATAGGCAATAAATGTTTTAACATCGCGCCAGTTGGCAATAACTGCGACGTAGATTGCGTGGGCTGCGGCTACGCAGATAAATAATAAGTGGGTGTACAATCCCATTGCTGCTGTGACTGCGTATAGTGTCCAGTGATAAATCAGCAACATTGGATTTTGATTGACATCCGGGCGCATTGCTCGCAATAAGGCTGCACTGGATAAAATGGTAGTTAATGTCCACAAACTGTACTGTCTGGCTTCTTGGGCAAACAGGATGTGGTAGGGAGAAATGGCGAGAATTGCGATCGCCATCCAAGCCACAGCAGAGGATTCAAATAACTCCCAAGCCAGCCAATAAATGGCGGGAAATACTAGCAAGCTAATGACGGCGGCCAAACTTCTCATTGTTGCCACGGAACTGCCGAACCATTGCGCCCAAAATCGCGCTAGTATGTAATAGAGTGGCGGGTGTTGGGGGTCTTCGGTTGTTAAGGAATTGAGGGTATTGCTTAAAGTTTTTTGGGAGTTGATCTGCTGGTATTTTTGTAAATCCGAGGGCGAAGTTATTTTCTGGTATGAAATTTGTTTGATAATTTCGGCTTCGGTGTAGCCGGAAACTCTTAAGGAAGTATAGTTTTCGTCGATCCAGTAGAATTTGCGATCGAGATTGACAAATCGAAATAAAATGCCGATCGCTAATACGGCTATAATTAAAAATCGCAACCACTTCTCAAGTGGAGGGTTGTGAGAATTTAGTCGATCGCGATTTTCAGTAGATTCCATTTTTTAGCTAGCTAATCTCGCAGAACTTTTTTGATGTCACCCACAGACAACACGGTTCGTAGTGAGGACTTTAGTCCTTCTGTCTAAAGATCCGATAGAGATCGAGGACGACAAGACATTGTAATTAATCCACTTTCACGCTCAGAGCATCCCGTTTTTGTAGGGGCGAAGCATTCGCGCTGACAATCTCTCCTATAGTCGATAGGATACAGGCGCGAATGCTTCGCCCTTGCGGATATGTTTGTACAATCGGGATGATCCCCTTTCCCTGTTTTCTAAAGTCTGTCATAACTTTAAAAAAATGGTATTAGTGCTTCTTTCTTTCTTAATAGCCAGAGAGAGGACTGAAGTCCTTACAGACAACATGGTTTGTAGTGAGGACAGGTGCATCTGGTTTTTGCAGAGGGCGAAGCATTTCGGCACATAACTTATGAGTGAGAATCAGAGATTTACTGCCGAAATGCTTCGCCCCTACAAATCGTCAACTGTCAACTGTCAACTGTCAACTGTCAACTGATTAATCGTCTACTCCTTCAATCGGTGCAAAACCTTGGCGCTGAATATTTTCAGTTATAGTACGAGGTTCGAGGAATTGCAGCAAATAATCCGGGCCGCCCGCTTTGGAACCAACTCCCGAAAGTTTGAATCCTCCGAAGGGTTGGCGCGATACCACGGCGCCAGTGGTTCCGCGATTGATGTACAGATTTCCGACTTCAAAATCGGCTTTGGCGCGATCGATATGCGAAGGTGTGCGAGAATACAATCCGCCAGTTAAAGCAAAATTTGTATCGTTAGCAATTGCGATCGCCTCATCGAAATTATGAGCCCGAATCACCGACAAAACTGGGCCGAAAATTTCTTCTTGGGCGAGAGTTGCAGTCGGCGCGACTTCCGTCACAATCACTGGGCCGACAAAATAACCGGTTTGGGGCGCGGCCATTTCTAAGGCTATCTTAGCTTCAGCGCGACCTTTTTCGATGTATTCGCGGATGCGCGACTGCGCCGTAGCATCGATGACAGGCCCGACTTGAGTGCCGGGATTTTCAGCAGGGCCGACATTGAGCGATCGCGCTGCTTCTACCAATCTTTCCACAAAAGCATCGTACACCGACTCGACCACAATTACTCGCGAACAAGCGGAACATTTTTGACCGCTATATCCAAAGGCAGAATAAACTACGCCAGCAACTGCTTGGTCTAAATCCGCACTTTCATCGACAATAATTCCATTCTTGCCACCCATTTCCGCAATTACTCGCTTCAGGTGTTTTTGTCCCGGTTGCAAAATCGCAGCTTGGGCATAAATCTGACAGCCAACTTCCTGAGAACCTGTGAAGGTAATCATGTGAACGTCGGGATGTTTCACCATGTAAGCGCCGACGGTTGAACCTTTGCAAGGTACGTATTGAAATACGCCTTTGGGGATGCCAGCTTCTAGCAAAATTTCAGCTATCTTTGCAGCAATTACTGTGGAAAATTCCGCAGGCTTGAGTAAGGTACAGTTACCTGCAACTAGCGATGCAACTGTCATCCCGACGGGAATTGCCAGGGGAAAATTCCAAGGTGAAATAATCAGAGAAATGCCGCGCGGTTGATAGGTATAGCGGTTGTTTTCTCCGGGAATGTCGTAATTTTGTCCTTGTTCCAACCGTTCCATTTCGTCGGCGTAGTAGCGACAAAAATCAATGGCTTCGGAAACTTCGGCATCGCATTCTCTGACTGGTTTGCCGACTTCAAACACCATCCAAGCTGACAGTTCGTGGCGCCGCTGTTCCATCAATTCGGCTGCTTTGCGGAGGACTCCGGCGCGCTGGCGAACGGGGGTTTTGCGCCAACTTGTGGAGGCTGCTTTGGCTGCTTCTAGGGCTTGTTTGGCTTGTTCTTCAGACAGTAATCCGATTTTTCCGACTACTTCTGCGGGATTGGAAGGGTTGAGGGAATTAACTGTTGTTTCGGTGTTTTGGTACTCGCCATCGATTAGTGGCAAATATGTTTTACCTAGGTTGGCGCGCACTGATTTGATGGCTGCTTCTGCTTGTTGCCGCAATTTGGTATTGGCGTAGTCGGTATCGGCGACGTTGGGAAATACTTTGCTGTAAGCTATCTGGTCGTTGCCATTAGCGACTGGTGCGGCTAATAATTGTTCGATCGGCATTTCTTCGGAACTTTGCCGAATAAACGAACTGTTGGCGGTATTTTCCAGCAATCGGCGGATCAAATAAGCCATTCCTGGGAGCAAATCGCCGTAGGGACAGTATACTCGGACGCGATAACCGCGATCGACCAAAAGCTTGGCCAGTTTGTCGCCCATGCCGTACAGCACTTGCATCTCAAAGCGGCGGCGCGGTATATTGAGAGTCTCGGCAATCGCGATCGCCCTGGCTTGCGATCGGACGTTGTGACTTGCGATCGCAGCATACAAATATTCGTGATTTTCCAGCAGTAACTGAGTCATCTGCTCAAAATTTGCATCCGTAGCAACCTTGTCATTATAGACAGGCTGCGGCCAATCCTTCTGCATCGCCTTGATAGTTTCCTGATCCCAGTAAGCGCCTTTCACCACACGCACCGTTACCGGATTGCCGCGTTTTTTCGCCCAAGCAATAATGCCTTGCAAATCTTGTTTGCTATCGCGTAAATATGCCTGCATTGTAATTCCGACATCTGTGCGACTGCGGAACTCTTCCTCTAACAATAAGTCTTTGAGAATGCTGAGAGTTAAACTCTTATATTCGTACTGTTCCATGTCGAAGTGAACAGCCGCACCCAACTCTTTAGCGCGCCGCAATAACAGGCGAATTCTCTCGCTAACTTTTTCCTCGCTGCCTTTCGCATCCAGCGGATCGAACTGAGAATAAAAAGCCGTTAACTTGACAGATACTTGCACTCGCGGCAGAGTTTCGCCGTCAGCCTTATCAATCGCATCTACCTGCGACCAATTCTTAGCTGCACTGCTCAATTCGGTCATCAATTCCAAATAGCGATTCAGATAAACTTCCGCCTCAGTTTCAGTAATCACAGCTTCGCCCAAAAGGTCAACTGTAAAACCCATTTTATCTTTGCGAAGTCGTTCTAAGGTTTTAATTACCTGCTTGATATTTTCCCCAGAAATATACTTGTGCGCCAAAGTTTCTACAGCAGGTGCAACCGTCGTCGCCGCCAATTGTCCAGGAATCGAATCAGCGTTAGTAAAACTTAGCAATTTTTTCAAAGCTTCCGGCAATTCTACCTCTTCCACAGTCAGGTATTCTTGCAAGTGGCGGGCAATTTCCGGCTTGCTGCGGAGGGCGGGCAAACAGTCAATAAATCGAAACAATTGCACCCGCAGTCCGGGGCTGGCCATTGCCCAATCCATCAGTTTGTCGTCCCAGCGCATTTGGTCTTGCAATTGACCGAAAAACGATCGCTTTTTGTCTTGAGTTGCCTTAAGGATTTCTTTAGCAATTTCCTGAGTCTTTGCTTCGTAGATGCTTGGAGATACTTGTGCGACCATTGGTAATTAGTAATTGGTAATGGGTAATTGGCAACCAGGGCGGGTCGATCTATTGTGCAACTACCCCCTGATACAATTATACTGGCTATTTGACTTCAATTTTCACTCCGTAGTTTGCTTGGCGATCGCCCGAAATTTCAATAGTATAATCGCCGCTGCTGGCTAGTTGACCTTGCCACTGACCTGTGCTATCAACAGTACCTACTTTTTCACCGTTAGGAGCAATAATATCTGCACTAACTTGACCTTCTTGAACCTTTACTGTCATGCTTTGGCCGCTATTGCATTCTAGCAAGTAGCGCTTCGATTTGTTGGCTGGCAAACTATTGCTGAGAGTAGTTCCGGTAGCACCTGCTGGAAAGCTAACTCGCTCAGTTACAGGGGTTTCCACCGCAGCGGGAGACGCCGCCGGAGAAGGTAACGGTGACGGGGAAGCAAGTTGCGGAACGCCTGAGAGCGATGGTACTTGAGTCGGATTCGGCGATGGTGCGCTGTTGGCGGGCAGTGTCTGCTGGGGTGCTGGGGGCACTCCGGGCTGGCGGTAGGCGCGCGCTGTTGGAACAGGGGGAGGGCTTTCAGGCAGGGGTACGTCGGAAGGCAATCTGATTTGAAGGTTCGCTCTTTCTTGATACATTCTCCACGCGAGCAAACTGCCGAGACTTATCGTGGAACCGACTAACATTCCGCTCAGAAAAATTGCCAATATTTGCCAGATTCGACTTGGTTTGCGATCGGGATTTGCGGTGTAATTTGTAACAGGTAAATCACCGATATTTTGACTGGTTTCCGGGGCATTTTCGGCGGAAATTGGAATTGTTTCTGTTTCGTCTATTGCCGTTAAAATATTTTCGGGTGCGGCAATTTCATCGGAAGTTTCTGGGGGTTGGGAAGTTGCTGTTAAAACATTTTCACTGGGGAGATTTTCTGTAGGAGTTTCTGGGGGTTCGGAAGTTGCTGCTAAAACATTTTCACTGGGGAGATTTTCTGTAGGAGTTTCTGGGGGTTCGGAAGTTGCTGCTAAAGCATCTTCAATTGGGGGGATTTCAGCGAGAGTTTCTGCGGGTTCGGAGGTTGTATGGGGATTGGTAATGACAGTATTCGCGAACTCATCGCTGTCAGTAGCAATTGTTTCCGGTTGCTGAGTCAAAATTTGATTTTTTTCCTGTTCGTTACTCATGGGACTAAATTTTTTGTACAAATACTGCTTTTAGACATTTTACGTTATATTAAATCTGGTGATAGCCCAATGATGCTGAGGGCGCGGGCGGGACGATCGCACTTAGGACTGAAGTCCTCACTACAAGCCAATTTTATGAGAAATTTGTCGGTTGGGGCGATCGCAAATTTACCAACTTTTAAAACCTCTGATATTTATCGAGATGGACGATTGACTCTAAGGAGCCTCCCTGTCAATGTTTCCACATTAGAAATAGCCTCCGAAATTCGTGTAGCCATCCTCTGTCTGTCCTGTTGGTCGTCTTTACAGACAATGATACCAGCATGGTTAGGCTGTGAAGCGTGCAGTCGAATAAAATCGATACGATTTAGTGTCAAAACTGCCCGTTCGTTTGTAACAGCGGCGCGGGTGCGTCGCTCATATATTGTCGTCAATTACCGAGATTATCGCAGCGACACACCCTACTTTCATATCAAATCCCGTTGCATAGGAATTATTAATCTCTCTATTCTCTCTCTGTGTCCTCTGCGCCCTCTGCGGTTAAATCATTTCCATACAACCGGAAACGATATCACTCGCGGCGCGGGTGCGTCGCTCATATATTGTCGTAAATTACCTAGATTATCGTAGCGACGTACCCTACTTTGACTACAAAATTGGTACATTTGAATTTATCGTTGGGTGGGGGCGGGTTTTTGAGATTGTGGGTTTTTGGCGGGAATTTTTGGCGAACCAGCCCCTACAAGATACTCAATTATTAGGCAAAGATTGCCAAAAAGGCCGGGGTTCAGGCTTCCTCACAGTATTCGTCGCCGACTGTACATTTCCTTTCAATTCTTGATAATATCTATCGTCCAGAAAACTCATGCTAACACCAGCAGGAAGCAGCAATTGGCGCAATCTTTCTTGAGTGTAATCTAGACCATCAATTATCGGGCCGCGCGGATTTGAGACTAACAACTTACCGTTAACAGGCACCGAATTGACCATATTCGGCCACCAAGCATAACCGCTGTAGCCAAACATCGCTGGAACCTGAACGATTTGGTCGTCTGCGAGGGAAAACTCTCTTTTCAACTTCTCTAAAATCGGATAGATTTTCTGCTTTTGCAGATTGAGATTGTGTTGAATTAAAGCAGGATTATTCAATGCAGCCCTGACTGTAGTTTCGGTGCTCAAGCCGCGATTGATTGTAACATCACCATAACCTTTTCCCGCCAATTCTTCCAACAGCCTAACTCCGGCTTCTGGACTGGCGATCGCCATTATATATTTTCCGGGAGTTTGACTGGGAATAAAATTGATAATTTCATCGACTTGACGAGTCAAAAGCCAAGAAGTATCAATATCCACCGCTGGGCCTTGAATTCTTTGAGCTTGAATAAAATCAAGTACCTCAGGATTAAAACCAGCATTCCCCGAATTTCCGTAATAAACTCGACCCATTGGATGTCCGGGAATCGGTGGCGTCACTTGCAAATTGCCGTAGCCATCAGACCACTGATTCACAGGGTCTAAAGAGCGAGGTTTGCCAATTTTAAATACTCTTAAATCTCGCTCCTGAGTTGACTTTGCCGGCTTGTCGAGCGCTGAATTGCTAGGGCTTTTAATCGCGACATTAACTTGACGCATATCGGATTTTTCGGGAACTTGAACGTAGCCATTTTTCTGACTGTCTTGCATCCAAGCATTATCGCCCTGGATGATTTTTACTTGAGCGCCCGTGGGTTCTACAGCTTGTTTGAGTTGGGAGATAAATTCACTGTTAGCCGAGCCTCGGTCGCTGACCTGAAGTTCTGTTACGGGTGCTGTATTTGGTGCTATCATCCAAGGACTAACGCCCATTTGGATTGTGGTGGTGGCGATTTGTTGACCGTTGTTTTCGGCAGTTGCTTTGAGATTAACCTGGCCGTTCCAATTGCGATCGGCAAATTGTTTTGCTTCCACTCCTAAAACAATATTCGTGTTGAAAATTAGGGGTTTAGTACCGGATATATCTACAGGTAGCCAGCCGTCGGCAGTTTTCTGAAAAACGCTGATGTGAGAGCTGCCAATGCTGTCAGCGGTGATAAATAATTGAGAATCTTTGAAGTTTTCCGACAGGATTAAATTAACTTGAGAAAGCATTGCTGCGCGGCGAGGAACGCTAACCTTGGTTTCTTGCCAAGTCGGTATTTTGCTGCGGCGATCGTTATTGCGATCGTTATACACAATCAGCGCGCCGCTGGACAATGACCATTGTTCTTTTCCGGCTTCGTCTACCTGATTAATTTTGCCGTCTCTGTTAGTATCTCCGGCAAAGAAGAAGTTGGTCGCTGAGGTTGCGGGCGTAACTGGGGTGGGAGTTGCGGTTGCGGTTGATTCGGGAGTTGGTGTTGCGGTTGACTCGGGAGTTGGTTGAGGAGTTGGTTGTTGATTGAGTTCTAATTGTTGTCTTTGTTGTTCTTTTAGGGCGAGTTCTTGCTTTTCTAATTCTTGTCTTGTGAGTTCTTTTAGTGCTAATTCTTCCCTTTCTTTTGCTTGGCGGGCGAGTTCTTGTTTTTCTTGTTCTTTGCGGACTAATTCTTGCCTTGCAAATTCTTGTCTTTCTATTTCTCTGCGGGCGAGTTCTTTTTTCTCTTGTTCTTGTCTCTCTATTTCGCGGCGAGCAAATTCTATCTTCTCTTGTTCTTTTCTGGCAATTTCTCTTACCTGTTCTTCCTCGGCTCTAATTTTCTGTGCAGAACGTGCTACTTGCCATTCGTAGGTAGCGAGAGTGAGGTTTCCTTGATATTCGATGGTTTTGTCGATCGCCCGTTCAGCCAAAAAAGAACCGTGGGGAATGAGCCGGAGGTTATTGATAGCCAATTGCCAAAAGCGTTGCGACTGTTCCCAAGTAGCGGGATCGGCTTTAGAAGTGCGTCCAATGACGACGGCTTGGGAGGCTAATCTAGCAGCTTCGTCCCAGTTATTTTTGGCTTGTTTTTCTATTTCAATCTGATTTTGAAGGTTTTGGAGTTGCTGCGTAAGAGTTTGGGATTGGTTGCGGGGGCTTTCTGGTTGCCAATATTCGGGAGAAAACAGACTGCTGTCGGGAGTTTGGGCAAGTTTATCTAATCGTACCTTGAGGCGATCGCGCAATTTGTAGAGTTCCGGGAGGGATTGCGGAGTGTCGCCGTCGGGTTGTCGCGCCGAGAGTGCGAGTTTGTAGTTTAGAGTAGGTTGAGCCACTGTCGTAGGGATGGCAACCCAAATTATACCGATGACGACACCGAAAGCATTGACGATCGCGATCGCCACATATCGAACCCAGCGCATATAGTTAATCCTCAGACACCCAGATGATTTTACCTAATATTGGGTTCAATGGGGGATTTAGTTGTAAGATTTTTGGATGGGGTTCAGAAACCGGGTTTTTTACCTAATCTGTCGGTAGTAACGAAGTATTGTTGTAAAAAACCCGGTTTCTTTGTCGGAGTCGGTAATTTCTGTTATGGGTAATTGCGCCATGTTTTATGCTGCTTCATTTCTAACTATTGCTGCTTCAATTTCGTCTGGGTAAGCATCAGCATAAGCCCAAGCATTGACTAAATCAGCCGCAGTCAAATGGGGATAGCACTTCAAAAGTTCAGCATCGCTGCATCCGAGACGGCGATACCCGACAAGTACCCAAACTTGTATGCGAGTATTGCCAACACAGGCATCGCCGCCACACACGCCGGGAGTTTTTTTAACGCCTAGAGAACCGTTGGTTAAAGTTTGAGTTAGGATGCTGATGAGTTTAGCTTTATCAACCGGATTTTTTGTTAGTTTGGAAGTTTCGCGGGCGGGAAGCAGCGAGCAAGATGGCGAGAAGAATCAGAAGAAGAGTGAAGTGAGGATAGATACTTGCTAAACCCTTATTTTTTCTTAGTGCGGTTGCGTTTTCTCGATTCAGCCGCCATATTTTTTGCTTTTTTTTGCTTTGCTTTACTTGCCTTAGAGCCATTGACAGGACTACCACCGATCGGTTTGCTTGACCATCCAAATAGATCGGAGTTTTCAGATGCAAGCGTAGGGGCAATTTTAGCATTATATATCTGCTGAAATTGTTTTAGACCTTCCTCCGTACTCATATCAAACCCTGCTTGATGACCGAGCGTTACAAAGGATTTGGCAAATCCGAATTTAGAAGAATCTTCCATAATCTCCTGAAATTCCGGCTCAATATCCCGCAGGTATTTGATAATTGAAGTGGCATTTTGCAGTTTAAATTCTCGTTTCAAAAATTGCCATAACGCCAATAATTCCGGGATAGCATTTTCACCGTCTTCCGGCGAAAGCAAAGTCACTTTCCTGGGAAATAAGTCTTCGATTACAGTTTCCACATCTGCCACTTTCATGCAAGGTAGTGTAAAACCTTCATAGCTGAAAGCGTAATAAATGAACTGCGATATCCAAGATCCAACGTCTGGATAAGTTTTACCGTATTCTTCTCCTTCGGGAGAATTGACAAATAACTCGATTAGAGTTTCCTGATAATCTTCCAGGAGGGGTTCTGCTTCGTCATAGTCTAGGCCGTCTAGTTGGCGGATGTTAAAAGGTTTATCTGACATAGTTGATTTTTTTTGAATTTAATTGACTTTAGATCTAAGGTTAGTACAACTTTGGCAGTTCGATTAATTCTTTAGGATTTTATTATATTTAAAATCTTCGATCGCAGAAATTTGTGCCATGTTTTAGGCTTCCTCATTTTCTCTGATCGCAGCTTCAATCTCTTCTGGGTGTGCCTCAGTGTAAGCCCTAGCATTCGCCAAATCCGCTGCACTCAAATGAGGAAAGTCTTGCAAAATCCGCACATCATTTGCACCCAGAAGGCGATAATTTGCGATCGACCAAATAGGTATGCGAGTCTTGGTAATTCTAGCATCGCCACCACATACGCCCGGAGTTTTTTCAATTCCTTGCCAAGTATTGCTTAAACTTTGAACTAATAGCTGTATTGCTTGAGTTTTTTCAATGGGAGTTAAGGCAAGGAGTTGTTTTTTTAATTCTTTCAGTGCCATTTTTTACAATCTCAATCATTTTATATGGTTGGCTTTCTTTACATTGAAGGACGATTAACTCGAATCAATTTGCCACTCAATGTTTCTTCAGCAGAAATAGCGTCATTAATTCGGGTCGCCTGTCTTTCCCAGTTGCTATCTTGAGTACAAATGATAATACCAGCATGGTCTGGTTGTGAGCGATGCAGTCGAATAAAATCACCTCGATTGAGAGTCAAAACTTCTCGTTCATTACTCACTGCAAAAGCCAATACATCCTCATCAGGAATTCCTAATCCTGCGTTTCCGGCTTCTTGAACTGTTAAAACAATGACATTCGCTGGCTATCAAGTATGATATCACTTAGCAGAATTAGCTCCAGCAAGGCGATCCTCCTCTGCCAAAAAAGGAGTTAAATCAATTTCTGGCGAAGACCGAGAAGATAGGCGAACCCCGCCCCCGCTCCGATAAACCGGAGTACCTTTCTGCAAACTTTCAGTCATATCTCGCATTGCGTTATAAGCCTCTGTATCGCTACCCGGTTTCAACGTCACCAACAGCGGACAACTATCGCCACTCAACTTAGTTTTAGCACAAATCACGTATTGCTTTGGCGTATTAGGATCGCCTCGATAACTTAACTTAGTCAAACCATCTTTGCGATAACCGTTCAATCGTTCAGCAATTATTTCGCAGCGTCTTAGAGGCGTATAATCACCGCCTAAAGTTGTCACCATTTTTAGCCAAGGTTGTTGACCTTTATCCTGACGGTACATGACAGTCCAAACTTCACCTCCCCGCTGAGTATCTGGCTGATTTTGGCAGGAAAAACGAGCATCTTTTCCAAACACCAGGGGCGACCAACCTTGAGCATAAGCAATGGCGACACCGCCAACAGCCGCAAACAAACCTAGTACACCGACAGTCAGGTTTGCGACGTTAAAGAAATTTCCATTATTACTCACGGTACTGAATCCTCGATAAAATTTTGATAGACAACAACAGCGATAATAAGTTGAGAATTTCTACATCAGCCAAGTAACGAATTCCCGAAAACCGCCGGGGAATTAATTCCCTGTTCATGAAAATGTTTCCTGAATTGGTTTAATGCTATTATAGTATATAAGTAGGTAAACATATAATATATTGTCTGTCATTGCGAGGAACGAAGCAATCGCAGAGACTAGGCGATTGCTTCGTTCCTCGCAATGGCATGATGATGTTTATGTTCACTTACTTAAAATTTATTAATCGTCGTTAATGTCTGACTTAGAAAAAGGTCTAGCCGCCTTTAATAACCAAGATTATACCCAAGCATTTAGCTTGTTAAAACCACTAGCAGAACAAGGAAATGCCGAATCCCAGTGCATTATTGCCAGTATGTACCATTTAGGATTAGGTCGAGAAAGGATAATATTAGAAGCAATTAAATGGTACATCAAATCCGCCGAGCAAGGCTATGGTGTTGCCTCAAACAACTTAGCAGGAATTTATCTGTGCGGTGCTGATGGTGTAGCAGCCGATCGCACTGAAGCAGAAAAATGGTTTCAAACAGCCAGAGAACAAGGATTTTTGCATATACCTATTTCCAGTGACTATTGGAACCAAACCCGATCGCCCGTCTCCACCGAACAGCGAAAGATGTGATATAATCTCAAGTAAAAATATAAATAATCAACAATCATGCAATTAGAAGATTACTTTGAATTTTTAACACCAGAAGATATCCGCATCAAAGGAACCCGCGTCGGTATCGAACACATTCTCTACGAATACATCCACCGCTGCCAAACTCCAGAAGCCATAGCTCAAAAATTTCGGACAGTGACTATGGCTCAAGTTTATGCTACGATTCTCTACTATCTGGAAAATACAAAGACTGTCGGTAAATATGTAGGAGATTGGTTAGAATATTGCCTCAAAGCTGAAGCTGAATACGATCGCAATCCATCACCTTTTGTCTTGAAAATGCGTCAGATTAAAGAGCAAAATCAGAAATCTCAACAACTAGATCGAGTTTATTAATGAGTGTCAAATATCTGTTAGACGAAAATATCGATCCTGAATATCGGGTGCAGCTTTTGTATCATCAATCCGATCTGGTTGTTTTGATGGTTGGTGATGAAGGTGTTCCGCCGAAAGGAACGAAAGACCCAGAAATCTTGTGTTGGTGCGAGGATAATAATTTTATCCTTGTTACTAATAACCGACGCTCAATGCCAGTTCATTTGTCAGATCATACAGCCGAAGGTCGTCACGTTCTAGGAATTCTCACAATTCGCTTGAATGCAGATATGGGCAAAGTGATTGACGAATTAATAGAAATTGCGGGAGCATCTTTTGAAAATGAATATCAAGATCGGATTGAATTTATCCCGTTAAATTAATTTATCTGGCGGACAATATAGATAAGAATCGGCGATTGAAATCGCTTCTACATAAACGAAGTCGGCCTCCGCCGACTGAAGAATATTGATATCAAACTAGACTTAAATACCCGCTTATTTTCTGAGATAAGATTCGGCGATTGAAATCGCTTCTACATAAACGAAGTCGGCCTCCGCCGACTGAAGAATATTGATATCAAACTAGACTTAAATACCCGCTTATTTTCTTAGTCCGCGCAGGCGGACTTTGTTTGTGTAGACGCGGTTTCAACCGCCGAGTAATCAAGATGGTTGCTAACTCCAAAGAAACCGGGTTTTTCATCAAATATATCGACTACAGCGCGTCTTTTCGTAAAAAACCCGGTTTCTAGGCCTCGCAATCCTACAACTGCTTCACCTCAGCAACCAACTTCGCAACCACATCCTTAGCGCTACCAAACAACATCATCGTCTTATCCTTATAAAACAACTCATTGTCAACACCCGAAAAACCAGCACTCATTCCGCGCTTAATTACGATCGTATGTTTAGCCTTATCAACCTCCAAAATCGGCATCCCATAAATCGGGCTAGCGGTATCGTGACGCGCCGCCGGATTCACCACATCATTCGCACCAATCACCAACGCCACATCCGTCTCTTCAAACTGCGGATTGATGTCATCCATATCGTACAACTGCGGATAAGGCACGTTTGCTTCCGCCAGCAACACATTCATGTGCCCCGGCATCCGCCCAGCCACCGGGTGAATCGCGTATTTCACGTCAACACCCATTTTTTCCAAACCGTCGGCTAACTCGCGTACCGCGTGCTGTGCTTGCGCTACAGCCATCCCGTAACCCGGAATGATCACAACCGATCGCGCATAGCCTAACATCATCGCACTTTCTTCGAGATTAATGCTGCGAACAGTTTTGTCGATCGCCCCAGCAGCAGCCCCAGCAGCCGCAGCACTTCCGCCACCACTACCAAAGGCGCTAAACAGCACGCTAGAAAGCGATCGATTCATCCCCTTGCACATAATTTGCGTCAAAATAATCCCCGACGCGCCAACAAGTGCACCAGCGATAATCAGCATATTGTTCATCAAAATGAACCCAGCCACACTCGCCGCAATCCCCGAATAAGAGTTAAGTAGCGACACCACCACGGGCATATCACCGCCACCAATCGGGAGCACAAACATGATTCCCAGGATATTGGAAATCGCCACCAAACCGAGGAATACCGGGACATTTTCGGGATTCGCCAGCATATAACCGCTGCCGGCTAAAAGCGCGATCGCCAGCATGGCATTAAACGGCTGTTGTAGCGGAAACGTCATCGGCGCACCTGGTAGCAATTCTTGCAGCTTCGCAAACGCCACAAGGCTTCCAGTGAAAGTGATTCCGCCAATCAACACGCCCAAAAGGATCGTGATTGTCGCATCAGGTGCCGGCGATTCCGGGATGCTGAGATAGCGCCAGAATTCCCCCACAGCAACGAGGGCAGAAGCCGCGCCCCCAAAGCCGTTAAGCAAACCTACCATCTGCGGCATATCCGTCATCGCCACGGTTTTCGCCATGATTGTTCCGGCGATCGAACCAATGATAATTCCGACTACAATTAATTCGTAGCTGACTACTTGCTTTTCTAGTAATGTACCAACGATCGCAATCAACATCCCGATCGCAGCTAACACATTTCCTTGACGCGCAGTTGCGGGCGATCCCAACTGTTTCAAACCGACAATAAACAAAGATGCGGCAACTAAATAACCTAGTTGAATGGCACTTGGCAGAAAATCACTCACGCTTTAACCTCTTTTTTCTTGAACATTTGTAGCATTCGATCGGTGACTAAGAAACCAGCGACAACGTTAATTGTGGCAAGGGCGATCGCGATCGTCCCCAAAATCGAAGTAACAGTTACATTACCTTGGCCGGAAATTAGAATCGCCCCTAAAACTGCAATTCCAGAAATCGCATTAGAACCCGACATCAAAGGTGTATGTAGCGTCGGGGGGACTTTGTTAATAACTTCAAATCCCACAAACGATGCTAGGGTAAACACCACTAAACCTGCAATCAATCCTTCTGCCATGACAATTGGTAATTGGTAATTGGAAATAACTCGTTCTCGGTTGCGTTTTGCATTAAGATTCGGCGGTTGAAACCGCTACTACACAAACGAAGTCTGCCTCCGCAGACTAAGAAATAAAAGATGATTCGGCGGTTGAAACCGCTACTACACAAACGAAGTCTGCCTCCGCAGACTAAGAAATAAAAGGGGTATTCTAGCCAGATTTGGTATCACTGATAGGCAGAGCCCTGTAACTATAGAACTTCATTAGTCCGCGGAGGCGGACATTGTTTGTGTAGCCGCGATTTCAATCGCCGGGGCTTCATTAGTCCGCGGAGGCGGACATTGTTTGTGTAGCCGC
>NZ_JAEQDE010000033.1:0-98223 GCF_020737865.1 Microcoleus sp. PH2017_35_SFW_U_B | reverse complement strand
AGGCGGACATTGTTTGTGTAGCCGCGATTTCAATCGCCGGGGCTTCATTAGTCCGCGGAGGCGGACATTGTTTGTGTAGCCGCGATTTCAATCGCCGGGTATTCTTGCAAACAATCATCTAACTAACGACTGAAGCCTGAGCCGCCAAAGCATCCCGCACTCGCTGGTTGCTAATTTCGCCATCACGAGCCACACAGGAACCAGCAATGATATCATCTTCAAAATTTAAATTGAGTTCCTTATCTTTCAGCATCAACTGAAGCAAAGCCGAGACATTCTTCGAGTAAGTTTCACTAGCGTGTACTGGCATCGACGACGGTAAATTAATCGGACCGATGACATTAACTCCGTTCCATTCAACATCTTTGCCTGCTTCCGTACACTCACAATTGCCACCTTGTTCCGCTGCCAAGTCAACAATTATTGCTCCCGGTTTCATTTGAGAAACCATTTCTCTGGTAACTAAAATCGGGGCTTTTCTACCAGGAACTTGAGCGGTTGTAATTACTGCATCAGAAGCGCCGACGTGCTGGGTGAGCACTTGGCGGGTGTGTTCTTTAGCTGCTTCTGATAATTCTTTAGCATAGCCGCCTGCTGCTACAGTTTCTTCTTTGAGTTCGACATCAATAAATTTAGCGCCCAAACTTTGCACTTGTTCTTTTGTTTCCGGGCGGATGTCAAATGCTTCGACGACTGCGCCCAAACGACGTGCTGTGGCGATCGCCTGTAAGCCCGCAACGCCCACACCCATCACCAATATTTTCGCGGGGCGAATTGTACCCGCCGCTGTTGTCAACATCGGGAAATATTTCGGTAATGCACAGGCTGCAATCAGTACGGCTTTGTAGCCGGCGACGTTGGCCTGGGATGATAGTGCATCCATGCTTTGGGCGCGGCTGGTGCGCGGAATCATTTCCATGCTGAATGCAGTTATTTTGCGATCGGCCAACCGCTGTACTAACGCCGGATTTCCCAAGGGATTCAAAAATCCGATGAAAACTCCTCCTTCGCGAAGTTGGTGAACTTCTGATTCTTTGAGCTCCCCGATTTTGACGACGACATCGGCTTCGCCCCACAGCGTAGCGGTATCGGCGACAACACGAGCTCCGGCTTCTTCGTAAGCAAGATCCGAGAAAAAGGATTTTGCACCCGCACCCGCCTCAACCCAAACTTCGACGCCTTGTTTGACTAATCGGGCTACAACGTCGGGTACTAAGGCTACCCGGCGTTCCTCTGCTTCGACTTCTTTGGCGATCGCTAATTTCATGGACTCTCCTTATACTCTAGACACAGACATAGACAGGGCGGTTGAAACCGCGTCTACACAGACAAAACCTGACGGGAGCAGGTTGAAATTCAAATTTCCCAGTCGGCGTCCGGCGGACATCGTTTGTGTAGGCGCGATTTCAATCGCTGGCTGTCTTCGTTTGTTTGGCGTGCGACTTCAATCGCTGGCTTCTCACGTTGATACTAAAGCCGATCCCCAAAATTACACTCGCTTCTTTAACTTGTCTTATAGATTCAAATTCACTAAACTGTTAACCTTGCAGCCCAGGGTGATATGATACAATGCTGCCTAATTCGGTAGTTTGAATGTCTGTTGTCAGTATTATTACGCAAAAAAAAATTGAGCGAGCGCGGGCGTTTCGGCTGAGAGAATTATTGAGAAATTCGGTATATTGTAGGCTCGATCGCAAATTTCGGGCGATCGATATTTAAGCTTCACCAGCAGTTTGATTAGAGGAGTGATTATGAAACGATTATTTTCAGCACTAGCAGTTACAGGTTGCTTGCTGACAGGCTTACCGGCCATCAGTTTAGCCCAGTCGATGCCCGGATTCACGATTTTCGGCGGCCCAGAACGCGCCAACCAGTTAAACTATCGCTTGGATTACGGCAAAGCCGGAATGGTTGGCGACAGATACCGGCTGCGAATTCCTTCCAAAAAAGTAAGTTTGGCGATCGCCCAACTCAACATTACTTATCCAGACTATTACAAAGGCGAATTCGACCAAAAAGACATTAAAGTGCGCGTCAAAGACAAAACAATAGCATTGCAAGAAGTAATCTGGGACAAAGAAAATCGATTCATAGAAATTTATCCCGCAGAGCCAATTCCTGCCGGTAACAACGTTGAAGTTGTCCTCTCCAACGTCAGAAACCCAAGTCCGGGCGGAATGTACCATTTCAACGTCCGCATTCGCACTCCTGGGGACGTTCCATTGATGCGTTATTTAGGGACTTGGCTGTTGAGCATTGATTGAGGTTCCCGGAAGCAAATTTTAGCTAAACAGGCGATCGCGACAGAAAAACTCAACTGTGGCGATCGTTTTGCTGTAGGGAAGAAATTAACAAGATAATTCGCGATCGCACCGATGGCCAGAAACCGGGTTTTTTCTCAAAAATACTAGATTGCAGCCCGCAGATACGCAAAAAACCCGGTTTCTTTGCAAGGAGTGCATAAACCCTGAATACTCAAATCCTAATTTTCCGAAATCCTAAAATAGAACCAGAGGCTCATACCGCAATTGTATTTGATTCGTAAAATAAGTCTATGGTAATTCCCCGATGGTTGCCCTAACTAATTAGACGTATGCTCCGGGGCGCTACCATACAAAATATTGACGAAACTGATACATGAATCTTCTAGCAAAAATCAAAAAAATCAAACTTCCGCCAGCACTGCGATCGCAAAACTACCGCCTATTTTTTGCAGGACAAGGCATCTCGCTGATTGGCAGTTGGATGACCCAAGTTGCTACAGTGTGGCTGGTCTACAATTTAAGCGATTCACCTTGGATGCTGGGCGTAGTCGGATTTACCAGTCAAATTCCCACATTAATCTTACTGCCTTTTGCCGGAGTTTTAATCGATCGCACGAATCGGCACCGAGTGATAATTGCCACTCAAATCTTAGCGATGGTTCAATCCTTAGCCCTAGCATTTTTAGCGCTAACAGGAGTCATCAACATTTGGCAAATCCTGATACTGAGTTTCTGTCAAGGAGCAATCAACGCCTTTGACGCGCCCGCACGGCAAGCTTTTGTGTCCGAGCTCGTAGAAAAAAAAGAAGACTTAGCAAATGCGATCGCCCTCAACGCTTCCATGTTCAACGGAGCGCGACTCATCGGCCCAGCAATTGCCGGATTAGTGATAGGTACAGTCGGCCCGAGTTATTGTTTTCTGCTGGACGGAATCAGCTACATCGCCGTCATTGCAGGCTTATTAGCAATGAAGATCAAACCCCGTAAAATAGCAGCAAGCAATACCAAACCCTTACAAAGATTAAAAGAAGGATTCGATTACGCCTTCGGATTTCCCCCGATTCGAGCCATCTTACTGCTATTAGCATTAGTCAGCTTCGCCGGAATGTCCCACACAGTATTAGTCCCAATTTTTGCCACCAAAATTCTCAACGGCGGCCCGCAAACCCTCGGATTTTTGATGGCAGCTTCCGGAGTCGGAGCATTTGCAGGCGCGATTTATTTAATCGGACGAAAAAGTATCGTAGGCATCGGCAAACTGATTGCAATTTCGCCAGCAATCATGGGATTTGGATTGATTGGTTTTGGCTTGTCCCGCATTTTGTGGCTGTCATTAATCATGATGTTGTTTGTAGGATTTGGTTTCATCATCCAATTTGCCGGAGGAAACACATTTTTGCAAACAATAGTAGAAGACGACAAACGTGGCAGAGTAATGAGCATCTACACGATGGCATTTTTTGGAGTGACACCGTTTGGTAATTTAGTAGCAGGTGGAATGGCAAATTATATCGGCTCTCCCAATACAGTCATACTTGGTGGTATAATTTGTATTTTAGGTTCAATAATTTTTACCAGACAGTTGCCAGCTTTAAAAAACTTAGTCAGACCACTTTATCAAAAAATGGGTTTAATTTCCTAAAAAATTGGTAAACTTCTCTCCTTCTTGATTCCCCTCTCTTACTCTGCGCCCTCTGCGCCCTCTGCGGTTAAAAAATCCAAATTCATTACACCAGAGGTAAAACCAATGGCAAATACCAGTGCAATTCCCCAGAAGCAGAGCGACGATCGCGTTCCCCTAAAAACCTGGATCGGCGTCATGGGAACAATTCTCGGCGCATTCATGGCAGTTTTGGACATCCAAATCACCAACGCTTCTCTCCGAGATATTCAAGCAGCTTTAGGCGCAACATTAGAAGAAGGTTCTTGGATTTCCACCGCCTATCTAGTCGCAGAAATAGTCGTCATTCCGATTACGGGTTGGCTGTCGCAGGTGTTCTCAGTGCGCCGCTACATCTTGGTAAATGCCGCTTTCTTTGTCTTCTTTTCCATGTGCTGCGCTTGGGCGTGGAATTTGACTTCAATGATTGTATTTAGGGCTTTACAAGGATTGAGTGGCGGAATTTTAATTCCGATGGCTTTTACGTTTTTGCTGACCAATTTGCCGCCCAAAAAGCAGCCGATTGGCATGGCGATGTTTGCACTGACAGCGACTTTTGCACCATCGATTGGCCCGACATTGGGAGGTTGGCTGACGGAGAATTACGGCTGGCAATATGTCTTTTATTTAAACTTGGTGCCGGGGCTGATGCTGCTAGCTGCTGTGTGGTATGCCGTCGCCCCTGCACCGTTGCGGCTAGAACTGCTCAAAGGTGGCGACTGGTGGGGAATTGCCTCAATGGCGATCGGCTTGGGTTCCCTCCAAGTTGTGTTAGAAGAAGGCAGCCGCAAAGACTGGTTTAGTTCTGATTTTATTGTGCGTTTAAGCATAGTTGCTGCTATATTTCTCGGCGCTTTTTTCTGGATTGAACTAACTCGAAAAAAACCGTTTATTAATCTACGACTGCTAACTCGCCGCAATTTCGGCTTAGCAACTATTGTCAATGTTTCGTTAGGTGTAGGATTGTACGGTTCGGTGTTCATTTTACCACTGTATTTAGGTCAGATCCAGCAGTACAATGCCATGCAAATTGGCGAGGTAATTATGTGGGCTGGCGTACCGCAGTTATTCATCGTGCCGGTGGTGCCGAAATTGATGCAGCGCATCGATATGCGGTTGCTAATCGGTATAGGTGTGAGTTTGTTTGCGGTGAGTTGTTTTATGAATGCCAGCATGACTCACGAAACGGGTATCGATCAGTTGCGTTGGTCGCAATTAGTTCGCGCTGTCGGGCAGCCTTTAATTATGGTGCCGCTGTCAACGATCGCAACTGCTGGTATGGAGAGACACGAGGCTGGTTCGGCTTCGGGTTTGTTTAATATGATGCGAAATATGGGAGGTTCGATGGGGATTGCGGCCTTAGCAACTTTGGTGACGCAGCGCGAGCAATTTCACTCGAATCGATTGGGGGAATCTGTTTCTTTGTACAATCCGGCGACGCAGGAAAGACTTAATCAAATGACTCAGTATTTTGTGAGTCGCGGTGCTGATTTGAGTGTGGCGAAAGAACAGGCAATTAAGGCGATTGATGGTTTGGTTCGTCGGGAAGCTTATGTGATGGCTTTTAATGATTGTTTTTACTTTGTGGGAATTGCTTTGTTGTTAAGCGGGATTGCTATTTTGGGTTTTCAAAAGGTGAAACCGGGTGCTGGTGGTGGGGGTGCTCATTGAGATTCAGCGCTTTCTTCTATATAAAAAAGCGCTGAAGCGCAACAACGTACCTCAAGAAATGTTTTTTAGTTTATTCACCATTCTTGTTGGGCTTCTGCTTCTGCTTGGATTAAATTTTGTCGTAGTTGCACCCAATCTATTTGATTAGATGGCAAATCTTCGATGAGTTTTCCGCGCTGTAAATGCAGAATTCTGGTGCTAAATTGCTCGGATAATTCTAATTGGTGATTGACCATTAAAATTGTGGTTTGATTGTTAGTTAGCTGTGTCAATACTTCCAAAAGGTTGGCGGCTTTTCCTGCATCGAGGGCGGATGTTGGTTCGTCTAAAAGCAAGATTTTTGGTTGTAGAATGATGCCGCGGGCGATCGCCACTAACTGCTTTTGGCCCGTGGAAAGCTGCAATTCCGTGCGATCGAGTAATTCTTGGGGTATCCGCAGTTGTGCGATCGCCCCGCTAATTCTCTCAGCAATGTTTGATGAATTCACGCCCCGCAGCTTCAAAGGATAAGCCAAAGCTTCCCGCACCGACATCCCCAACAGCTTCGATTCCTGTAGAATCAGGGTAATTTGGCGCCGAAGTTCGATCGCCGGAATTTGCCGGTATTCCGTATTTTCAAGATAAATCGAGCCAGTCGTGGGGCTGCTGAGTCGGTTTAACAACCGCAACAGCGTAGTTTTCCCAGCCCCCGAAGGGCCGACAATTGCGACGCGATCGCCCTTTTGTACCTGAAACGAGATATTGTCCAATAAGTAGCTAGAGGCGATCGGTGTTTTCAAACTTACACCATCAACCCGCAATTGAGGAGTAGTTTCTGGATAATTTTCAGAATAATTAGGCATTAAATTAATTTAAAATATGATATTTCTGCAAGCAAATATGTGTGTAGGGGCGAAGCATTACCGCAATCAGCATAAGATTATAACTAATAACTTATATGCGGTAATGCTTCGCCCTCTTCAAAACCCAGATGCACCCGAATTTCACATTACTTACTTCTCAAACCTTCACAGCTTTCTCCAATGGGAAACCCAACTGTTCCCGCTGTTCCAAATAAAGCTGAGCCACCCGCCGCGCCAAGTTGCGAATTTTGGTAATGTACCGAGTTCTCTCCGTTACCGAAATCACACCTCTAGCATCGAGCAAATTGAAAGTATGCGAACATTTTAACACATAATCAAGACTAGGCAAAACCAATCCCTTCTTAGTCAATTGTTCTGCTTCTTGTTCGTACAGCCCAAACAAAGTAAACAGCAATTCAGGATTAGAAGCTTCAAAATTATAAGTACACTGTTCTATTTCCCCTTGCAAGTGAACATCGCCGTAAGTAATGCCATCTTTCCACTGAATTTTAGTCATCGCATCAACTTCTTGGAGATACATCGCGAGGCGTTCTAGCCCGTAGGTAATCTCAATCGAAACCGGGCGACAATCAATGCTGCCGCACTGTTGAAAATAGGTAAATTGGGTAATTTCCATCCCATCAAGCCAGACTTCCCAACCAACACCCCAAGCTCCCAAAGTCGGAGATTCCCAGTTATCTTCTACGAAGCGAATATCGTGGTCTTCTGGTTTAATTCCTAATGCTCTCAGTGAGTCTAAATAGATTTCTTGGATATTAGGAGGAGATGGCTTAATTAAAACTTGATATTGATAGTAATGTTGGAAGCGATTGGGATTTTCGCCGTAGCGTCCGTCGGTGGGGCGGCGACAGGGTTCGACGTAGGCGACAGACCAAGGTTCGGGGCCGATCGCTCTGAGAAAGGTGTGGGGATTCATGGTTCCTGCACCTTTTTCTGTGTCGTAGGATTGGGCGATCAGGCAGCCTCGATCGCTCCAGAATTTGTTTAAGGTGGCAATGACTGATTGAAAGTTCACTGGTTTAAATAGGGTTAGGGAGTGTCTAAACTTATTTAAGCATACTCAAGGCAGGGTTTATTGAAATAAACCCTGTATCGCTGGCTATTTAAGTTCTTTTTCAGGTATATTGTATCGATCGAGTTATTGCGATCGATGGCTTCTGGGAGGCGATCGCTAAACCGCCTGAAACACCACTGGGCTAGCACTATTTTGATAATCAAGACCAGTCATAATATGCTCTGGTTGGATACCTGCGACAATCAGTGCAGGGGTTAACCCTTCCTCAAAGTTATCTTCTTCAATGATGACATGGCGATCGACCAAGCGAGCGTGAAACAGAATCGTGTCCATCCAGCGTTGCTTATCCCAACCTGTAGCGAGAATCAGGAAATGACCTGAATCGGTATCGCAGACAGGATAAAGCTGAATCGCTTGTAAGCGAGGTTGCGATCGAGTTGCTTCTTGTAGCGTTTGTTTCAGGATATCTGCATAATTTAGTGAGCGATCCATTGAACAATAGCCTCCTGGTCTGGTTCGTAAACTAATAAGTTAATTCTATTCCGTTGAACGGCTAGCTGAAAAATTGGTTTTTGGAAATGTCGAATATAGATGGTTTGACTGATAGCTAGGAACAACTGCCGTTTCTGCTCTTGCTCCTCCAAGGCCCATTGGTAAAGCTGAAGCTGTCCCATCGTTTTTTCCAATTCATTAATTACGGAAGGAGAGTCGAAGTCTTTGATTTCCACAGCTATTTTCCGTTCTTCTTTTTCTGCTGCGAAAATCTTTTCTGCTCCTAAATCAGGTTTCAAGAGCGTTTGTTCTAACACTAAGATTAAGGGGTCATCCGTAATTGTCCACCCATCTTTTTCGAGAGTGTGGCGCAGGGATAGATGTAAATTATCGCGTCTAGACATTAGTTATCAAAGCTTGATATCTCGTTATATTTTAGCACAATTTGACAGAATTTGCCATAGCTTGATAAGGGACAAAAATTTAGAGAATCATTTCACTCCTTTGGCTGTCGCGGATTGAATAACTCAATAAAAAATATCCGAGCGCTCCATATCTTGAGTAGAATCGCCCTACTCGGCTTTTTCACGTTTGCGTTTTTCGATTTCGGCGATCGGTAACAAAAGTATATCTTCTATTTCTTTCTTTACATCATTACTGACCACTACACTTTCTATCAAACATTTTATCAAAACAGTATTACAGTAATAGTAACTTTGTAAGAAATCTTTTTGTTCTTTATTGAATTCCCATAAGTCACTAATATTCATAACAGATTTTAACTGTCTAATCCATTCATCTCCGTTCTTTTTCCACCAAGGATTGGGCGGCAGGTCACAAAGAATTCTTCCTTTTTCAGATTCAGGTATTAAGTCTCTTAATCTTTCAATATTGCCACCCCTAAATCTTGATAAATTTGAAAGGAGAGCCATCGCATTTGTCCTGTGGTATTTTTCCATGAGTCCACGTGCTATATAGATACAAGTTGCTAATAAATCATTAATTGCAAATGTAGAAAATGACATCAAATGTCGATCTATACAAATCGCAATAGGATAAGAATTTCTGGGTAAAAACTGATATTTATCGCCTGGTATGGAAAAGAAAAGCTCGAAGTAAAATATCCGGATTGCACTTACTTTCGGGATAACGGGACTTGTAATTTTATCATCCATATGAATAAAATATTTATGAGAATAAGCAATTGTATTAAGCCACTTAAATAATTCATACAATTCACCTTCCATATCAATTAAATTTTTGTCAATAGCTTGCTTCATTTGTAGCAGTAAACTGTCAGCATCTTGAGTTATATCTGCTATTAACAGAAAAACTTGCTGCCAAGGTTTGTCTGGAAGATATTTGACTAATTTATCCCAAGGGGTATACCTGCAAAACCACTTCGCCACCAAATACTCTTGAAACGTCAGATGTGAAAATGACCAAACCTTCTGACTTCGCTCAATTAACAACCCATGCTGTGCTTCCATTGCCCTCAATACTGTCCGACTATCCCGCTGCCCAATCCCCAAAAACTCAGCAATATAACCCTCAATCTCCGCCTGCTCAAACAACACATATTGCTCTTGCTCAAACTTCTTCACTGCCAGAAAGCTCAATAATTCTAGCTTTCGCTCCACCGACAAATCTCGATAAATCTCATCTCGCTCAATCTCCCGCGACTTGTCCCACTGTTCCAGCAGCAACTCCAACCCTTCTTCATACAGCTTAGAACGCTTTGAGTAAAACTTCCCCGTCTGGTGAAACACCGCACAAGTCAAACTTAGCAAAATCGGCGTAATCGCTAACTCCCGAATCGGCTTATTTGCCTCTAAAAATAGTTGTTCTAAAAACTCTCGCGCTTTCGCCAATCCTCCTGACTCATCCCCCATCACCGTCTTAAACCAATGTTCTGAAAACGATCGCGCCTGCGACTCATTAAAATCAGCTACTTCCACATAATCAAACTTCTCAAACCGCGATTCCTGACTCTGCGTCCGACAAGTTACGATTACCTGCACCTGCGGATAAGTACGAGCAAACCGCTTGATTTCCTTGGCGATGTTCTTCCCATCTTCTCCCGTCACCTCATCCAATCCATCCAGCAACACCAGCACCCGACCTCGATCGAATATCAATTGAGTTTCTGCATCCGATAACCGCCAGCATTGCCCTAGATAACGCTCTAGCGAATAAGCAACCTCACGCCCATCCTCGACAAAATCTCGCAGTTTAATCAAAAACGGAATCCGGTACGTTTGTAAATTCCCTGCGTTGCACTCCGTCGCCACTCGTTGCAAATACGTAGTTTTCCCCGAACCCGGTTTGCCCACCACCATTAGGTTTGTATTCTTCGCCAGCACCTCTAAGCCTGACACCCGTTGCCGTTCCATGCCCAAGCCAATGCGATCTAAACTGCGATGGCTGGGATTGTTGCTGAAATCTTGCCACAAGTCATTGAGTTCTGACTTATGACTACTACTCAGCTCCTTCAGAATATTGACATCTACAAACAATTCACCCAACGGCACGCAACGATCGACACCCCAAAGTGGCATCGTGCCATGTAAGCGTTGGATGTCATCATGGAGGCGCGATCGTACCTGCTGAACCAACGCATCAATATCATCTTTCGGGCTCTCCAGAGGCGGATCTGACAGGGAATTTGGTGGTTTACCTTTCTCCTGAACCTGTTCATCATCGGGTTCCCATTTCATTTTGAGCTTTTTGCAGATGTCAAGAAACTGCTTGCGCTGAACGGGTTTACCTTGGAAAAATTTGTTGATGGTGGTACGCGACATTTGTAATTGAGCAGCCAAATCGGATTTGCTACCAAATTTTGCTAATGCGATGTCCGCGTTTTTCACTTGAGTTGGCGATAGCTTGAGAGATCGCCCGCTAGGTTCCGTCATGTAGTGGTTTCAGGTTTCTCCAATTATAGCGACGCGATCGTAACTTGGACAAACTTGTACATAACCTGAGCGATAGGCGATCGGATCTAAAACCAGCCTCCTATCTTGCATTTGGCAGATTGTTGAGAGTTTCAACAAAGATGACCAACATGAAGATTTCAAACAAAAAGAAATGGATCAAAGTAAGCGAGTTTGCAGTGGTGGGCGTTGCCACTTGCCTCAATCCCCACGCAGGATTTCTGCTGTTTCTACTCAAGCTGTGCTTTCAAATTCTGACAGCATTGCAGAAAGATGAGAGAGACGAGTCAAATAGATAAAAGCTAGAAGCCCCGATCGCCTTTGCGAAAAAATTCAACAGGGCGATCGGTTCCCCAATTCCTATAGCAATATCACAGTTTCAGCAGATTGATTTCCCCCATTACGAGGGCGAAGATGTAAGGTGATTTCCGTATCGAGTCGCTTCAGGAAAATCAGTAGTTTTCCTTCGCTGAACCGTTGAAACTCTCCGTTCATTAAATGAGATACTTCTGGCTGTGGAATTCCAAGTAATTCGCTCATTTCACGCTGTTCTAAGTTGCGCTGTTTTAACAGGCGAAGTACCTGAATACCGATTTTACCTCGCGCAAAAAGTTCATCAGCATCTGCCAATCCAAGGTCAGCAAATACATTACCACTGCTTTCTTCAAAAATAGTTTCTTCTGTCATAATTGTTCCTCCCTAGCTAGTGCGTCTTGATAGCGTTTTTTAATTAAGTCAACATCAGCCTGTGGGGTTTTAATCCCTTGCTTTGATTTCTTCTGAAAAGCGTGCAATACATAGATTTTTTCACCAATCTTTACAGCATAAACTGCCCTGTAAGTATCGGTATCGTAACGTTTGACGATTTCATACACACCGCTTTCCACCCCTTTAAAGGGCTTGGCTGACAAAGGTGTTTCCCCAGCTTGCACCAGTTGTAGGGAATAACCTACGGCTTTTTGTACCTCTTCAGGAAACTCGCGGATATTTTTGCGAGAGTCTCCCATCCAAACAAGAGGTCGTAAAGGCACTTCTGTAGTATCTTTGTTATCGACCATTTTATCCGAAATTTCCTGTAAAAACAAAGTTAGACAATAGCATAAAATGTTGCCAAGCCTAAAAATCAATTTCCCCGATTGTGGGTTCTTGCGTTATGTTTGTTCCTCTCTTGGCATGGTATAATACCAATCTTCGATTCCCATCGACAACTCATGAAAACAGACACCATTTTCTACAGCCTGTTTCAGGAATTTCCCAGCTTCTTCTTTGAACTGATCGATCGCCCTCCAGAAGAAGCCGCCGCCTATGAATTCACCTCCCGCGAAATCAAACAACTGGCATTCCGCATCGATGGCTTATTTCTCCCCACCACCGAAGAACCGGAAAAACCATTTTACTTAGCGGAAGTTCAGTTTCAACCCGATCCCGACTTGTACTACCGCATCTTTGGCGAGCTCTTTCTCTATCTGCGACAATACAAACCCGTCAATCCTTGGCGCGTGGTTGTCATCTATCCCAATCGTCGCATCGAACACGAACAGATGCTGCAATTTCAGGAACTCCTAACCAGTCAGCGGGTGCAACGGATTTACCTCGATGAATTGCCAGAAGCCGCCGATCGCTCGCTGGGAGTCAAAATTGTTAAACTGGTAATCGAGCCAGCAGAGACAGCCGCAGAACAAGCACGCCAATCGATCGCAATGGCCCGACAGCAGTTGTCCGATCCCACCGTTTTGCGCGATTTAATCAACCTCATCGAAACAATTATCGTCTACAAACTCCCCCAGAAAAGCCGCGAGGAAATTGCCACCATGTTGAATTTAAGCGAACTCAGACAAACTCGATTTTATCAGGAAGTCAAGCAAGAAGGTTTAGAAGAAGGACTCGAACAAGGACTCGAACAAGGTGAGCAGCAGGCGAAGTTAGAAGCCATTCGTCGGATGATCGCGTTTGGAATGAATTTAGAGACGATCGCACAATTATTAGATTTGTCTGTAGAATTTGTGCGGCAAACAATTCACAAAATCCAACGGGAATCCATGTCAGTCCCCGAACAAAAGATTGACTCGTTGATCGAACTATTAACTCACCAGCGATCGCTCTTTTCGGCCACACAATTAACTGAACTAGCGCAGCTAATTGAACCCTTATCCGATAAAAGCGATGTTCTTTCAGAAGTGATTTCATCCTGGGCTGAAAATTACCCTTCAATTCAGGAAGCTCAATCCAAACTGCTCGAACCACTACCGCCAGCTAAAGCATCAGAAACAACAGCAGTCAGTCCAGAAAGTAGCGAATCTCAAATGGGCGATCGCCCCAACAAACAAGCTCTCAAAAATGCCATTTTATTGTAGCTATAATCCGGCGGTTGAAACCGCTACTACACAAACAAAGCCCGGATGGTGCGCGGGCTAAGAAATAAAGGGGGTACTTAAGCCTAATTGCCGCTCAACAACAGAACAGTAAGAGCCCCGACTTCTTGAAGAATTCGGGGCTCTTACCGTGAAAAGGTTTAGATTACTTTCTCTTTTAGTCGGCGGGAGTGAGGGAAACTAAAACGATCGCACCGTGCGGGCCACCAGCTACCTTGGAAGCGGACGCGACCTGTTTGATTCGGGTAAATCGATTCATCGACGACTGCTTCTTCGTTGAAATAGACAAAATTGGTATTGATGTAGTTGTCCACTAACATATTGTTTTCTGTGCTGTAGGTGTGAACAGAAAAAATCGCACCGAAAGCTTTTGCTAAGTTAAACATTTCCCTGACTCCTTTTGTATTAAAATATATCGAAGTTTAATCGCCTGTTTCTGCTATTTGAAAGGTCGCATTTCCTAGTTGTTCATCCTCTGATTTAGTCTGCGGGAGTGAGCGAAACTAACAGAGTGATGCTGTCAACGCCGATGACATAAACCGTGTCTCCGGGTGTGAGAGTGATTTGGCGATCGCACCGTGCGGGCCACCAGCTACCTTGGAAGCGGACGCGACCTGTTTGATTCGGATAAATCGATTCATCGACGACTGCTTCTTCATTGAAATAGTTAAAGTTGGTGTTGACGTAATTGTTGGCTGTGCTGTATCCTTGAGTGGAGAAGATAGAGCCGAAAGCTTTTACTACGTTGAACATAATATTTACTCCTGTTGTGTTACAATATATGGATGTGTAATTGTCGCTTTATGCTATTTGAGAGGCTGCATTTCCTCGGTTGAGATTGATTGATTGTCCTGATATTTCATTGTTCTTGTCTTTCCTTCTTTTATCCGGATCGAAGCCCAAGAATTTTTGAAATTTAGAAGGGATTTGAGAAGCGGTTGCGGGAGTTTAACTTCGGTAATTCCGAGGTATTGAATTAACGATTTAGTGGTTGAGCCGTGGGTGGGATTTACCTCAAGGGTAGATGTGGTTATCTACACTAGGGATTGGCTGATTCCGCATTACTGCTGCTGTGAAGATGTTTTATTTTTGGGGTTGCTTTTTTGTGATTGGGCTGTGACTCGTTTGCTTGACACTTACTAATTTCCCAGGAATCGAATGTGTTTGGTGCGATCGCCCTGACACTTTTATCGTCTGGTACTGGCACAGGACACTCGTCAGCCTGCAAACAACGATTTATCAATAGTTTCAGCCTACTCATCTGACTGGTAGCTGTGCCAATTTAGGCAACTGGACTACCGCAGGCTGTGAATCCTGAGTTTACGCAAAGTCGATCGGGCAATCCGGAACATCCATACATATCTAGTGCGTGACCGACACCATCGCTAGTAAAATACCCGTTACAGGTTCGATGGTTCGGACTTCAGTCCGTTGTTGTCTGAGGTTCGATGGTTCGGACTTCAGTCCTTTCTTGTCTCATCAGGACTGAAGTCAGCCCCAGAAGCATAATCTGTATATATAGAGTGCGGAATAAGTACGAACAGCGAATCCTCTAAGTAGCGTACAAAACCATTTTTTAGCCTTAGCCCTGTAATCGCAATTATTGAACAAATCGAACTTAAAATTAATTCATAAATTCAGAATCTCAATTTCATAAAAGTCATAATTATCAAGAACCTGCTTGATACTGCATAATTGTTACCGGAAGTCTGAATAAAGTTTTACCTAACTGAGACAAACCGAACTTGAATTTCAGGGACTGCGGCAAATCTTGCACGGAAACTTCTACGAAGCCAAAGCGGGTATAAAATGATGCGAGCCGCTTTCCCAAACATTCTAAATATAGCGGTTCTGTAGCCTGTTGAATTAAATGTTTTGTCAGGTAAATGCCCAAACCGCGATCGCGCCAATCCTTCGCCACCACCAAACTACCCAACTCTTCCGCGCCCGTAAACTTCCGCAATTGTCCGCAAGCAGCCAATTTCCCCTCACATTCGATCACCCAGAATTGCTCCCAGCGCAACTGAGTCGGATCGAGTTTCGCACTCCAAACTAACATTCTAATTGATTTGATATCTCGCTCCGACGCTTGGCGGATTGTGCATCCAGATGGTAAGGAAACAGAACTTGCAATCATGAGTTATAGCTGGAAACTACAGCAGCGATTCGTTTGAAAATGCGAAAAACTTCGTAAAGTTCGTTGCCGGGATTCTGAATATCAAACAACTTAGATAAAGCATACTGCGGTGTATCTTGTTTAGTCACTTTAATGAATCGGAAACTGCTGCCATTAGTCAGCAGCCCAAACGTTGGTTGTTCTGAATTTGGGTCATTCAGCATATAAAATAGCAATTGAGGAAGTCCAGCTTCAACGGAATATTGGGATCGCTTGGCTTCGATCGCCACAACCCAAAAAGATTGCAGCAATAATAGGACATCTATGCTGCCCCTAACAATTATATCTTCATCTTCGACAATCAGTTCAACAGATTTTTCACATTCTATGTGAAAGGGAGTTAGGAAAAAATCTGCTACAAATAGCAAAGGAGCTAGTACCACCATTTTTACAGTATCTTCTAGGAAAGGGTATGAGGTACTATTGATATAGCCTGCTTTTACCTTGTCGAGCGATCGCTTTTCTGCGTCTGTTATTTCTGGCAAATCTTCAATCCACTCCCGGAAGAATTGCTCGTCTTCAGCAAGTTGGAAGTTAAATTTTGTTTTGACATCGCGCAGTGTCAGTGTTTTTGCTTGAATGCTTTGTGTCATAGTTTTCTGTAGCTCCGAGCTAGTTGTAACTTATTGTAGCATCTCAATTGGCGATCGCCCCCAGCAACACCTCCGCGCCAAACCGCACCGGATCGGTACAAGGCAATCGCGTTTCTGCTTCAATTCCTGCTATTGCTAACAGCGCTTCTGCGTCAGTTAAGTGATGAGTATTGAGAGCGATCGCGCTGACTTTTGCCCCAACAAAAGCACCCGCACCAGCCGCCACCATTTCGTACAATTCAACCACTTTCGACAAACTTGGAATCGATACATGAGGGTGATTGCGAATGTGAATTTGTCCGGCTCGGTGCGCTAAAATTAAGTGAGTTGGCTGCGTGCCCCGCAACAGCGGCAGAGTCGCCGTCGAACCCGGATGCAATAGCGAACCTTGCCCTTCTACGTGCAGAATATCGCATTCCGAACCCAATTTTATCACCGCTTGTTCGACAGCACCGGCGGCAAAATCCACTCGCACTGCATCCAAAGCAATGCCTTCATTTCCAATCATTAAACCCGTTTGTCCGGTTGCTAAAAATTTGGAATGCAAACCCCGCTGCAAACAAGTGCGATTGAGTTCCAAACTGGTTGACATTTTGCCAATGCTCATATCTGTACCGACAGTTAACACGCGGCGACAGCTTAATTTAGCAGCGGCGGCAGAGGCGATCGCCCCAACAGACTTCGGTTCCTGACGCACGTCCCAAATCCATTGATTTTCGGTTAACGGAACCGTTATCAAAGGTGCAAGTTTCGCGTGCAAACCGTTGACAACCGACAAACCTGCTGCTACCGCTTGATTAATTTCTGGCAGCCATTCCGGCGGCAAAACACCGCCGGATGGAGCAATACCAATTAGCAGAATATCCGGCGCAAATTGCAGTGCTTCTGCAACGGAAGCAACTATCGGTACTTGTTGAGGAATACCAGTTAATTCAGATAAAGATTGTCCCGGACATTGGCGGTCAATTACTGCTACAATTGGTGCTTCGCTGTAGCGCAAAAAAGCTAAGCCTGTTTTGCCGGAAGTACCGAGAATTCCCTCGTGCAGCAAGATAGCAACTTTGCCATTTTTGATAGGATAGTTTTTAGTCATTGGTTCACTTTTAAGCTGAAAAATTGTAGATTGTAGATTAAATCTACAATCTACAATCTATAATCTACAATTGATTGTTCGCTGTGATTTGCGATTACTGGTTTAAAGCATTCGGATCTTCTCCCAATTCTCGCAATCTGGCTTCTAGTCGCGAGGCTCGTTGGCGTTCCTGTTCCGCTTGCTGTTGAGCAACTTCTACTTGCTGTTGAGCAGCTTCGACTTGCTGTTGAGCAGCTTCGACTTGCTGTTGAGCAGCTTCTTCAGGTAACAGAATTAGATTGCCAGATTCGTCGTAAAAACGCACCCAAGTTGCTGTTTCTCGATCGACAATTCCGTCCCAAGTCCCCAACCAAAAGCCCAAACTTTGACTCCACAGCCAGCCCTGTTCGTTGGGGACTAACGGTTGATAGCGTTGATTATTATCTAAACGCCATCCCTGCAAAGAATTCGGATCGAAAGGATCGAAGACAAAATAATCTGGCGTTCTAAAAACATGCTCATAAATATCCTTTTTTTTGCCTGTATCCTCATTAGCCGTTGATGGTGAAAGCAGTTCCACAATGATATCCGGGTAACGTCCGTTTTCATCCCAAACTACCCAGCCTTGTCGGGAAGTATTGCCGTCAACACCCAACACAGCGAAAAAATCTGGGCCTCGATAATCCCGATTGCGAACCTGTTGGGCACTGAAGTAGATAAACATATTGCCACCGACAAAAAAATCGTTCCGGTTAGCTAAACCTTGTTCTGCCGAACGGATTAAAACGGTCATTGCTATGCGGTGGCGGTTGCTTTCCATTTCTGCACCATCATCAAAGATTAAATCAGTGGGCGGCTTGTGTTCTTCAAAAAAAAGCTTGGCTTCTCTATCAATTCCCTGTCCTATTGATTCTACTGGCATCATAGTATCTCCAGATTTGTTTTGATCGAAATTCATGGTTTTAAAACGCTCGTCTTTAGGTGGAATATTTTTAGGGTTGGCTGTAAATCCCCATCCTGAAAACCTCGTGCTTCCTCTATCAACTGTCAACTGTAAGTAAGGTGCGTCGCTCATCAATGGTCGATTTTTATTTGTGATGGTTGGTGGCGACGCACGCTACAACTGTCAACTGTCAACTGTCAACTGTCAACTGTTTAACGATATTTCTATTCTACAAGGTCAATTCGCTGCACTCCCAATCCCGATCGCCCATTTGGCAGCAAACACCCATTTTCAACGACTGCGCCGCTGAAAGGATCGTCTAGTAAATTCAAGTGACTGTCCAAATCCAAGTAATCAGCGAGGGGAGAAAGTTGTGCTGCTGCGGTATTTGCGATCGCACTATCGGAATAGCAGCCGAACATCACTTGCAGATTGCAGGCTTTTGCGGTGTGAATCATCCGCATTGCTTCGCTCAATCCGCCGGATTTCATCATTTTGATATTGATGCCGTGGACGCACTGTGCTAACTTGGGTATATCAGAACTATTAAAGCAACTTTCATCAGCAAAAATTGGCAAGGGCGATTGACGGTAAAGTTCCGAGAATTCAGCCATATCCGCGACTGGTGATAGCGGTTGTTCGACATAATTTATGTTATATTTTTCCAGCCAGCGACACATTTCTACTGCTTCTTTTAAACTCCAACCGCCGTTAGCATCTACACTGATTTGAATGTTAGCCGGCGCTTCGTCTAATACTGCGATCGACATAGCTTTGTCGGCTTCAATTCCTGCGGGATTTCCCAACTTGATTTTGACAGCGCGGTATTTGATGCTGGCGGGATTTGTCCCATCTTTGCCAAACCAATCGCGCACTCTGTCTCTCGCACTCCTCGGCGAATTTATGCCGATGGTGACTGATGTGGGGACAATGCGCGATCGATCTAATCCCCACATTTTCCACAGCGGGAAGCCTGCTTTTTTGCCCAGCCAGTCGTGCATTGCCATGTCGATGCCGGCGCGGGCGGCGGAGGGTAACTCGATTTCTGTGAAAATTTGTTCGACTTTTTGGCGATCGCACGGAGTAAACTTTTCTAGTAGCGGTGCAACTTCCTGCAATGCTGCTAGCAGACTCTCGGTAGTTTGGGGCTTAGAACCTGTGGAAAAGGGCGATGCTTCTCCCCAACCTTCGATACCTTCGTGTGTTAATTTTACCCACAAATTGGTACTTTGGGCTGTTGTACCGCGGCTGATGGTAAGTGCAAACCGCTTGCGGACAGTGAAGGTTTGAATTTGAACGCGCATTTTCAGTTATTAGTATTTTTTTATACAGAACAATCAGCAGAGACGGATAGCGCGGATGTTTGCATTTTTTATTTTTTACTTTATAGTTTTATTTTGCTTGTTCTAGTTTACCAAAAAGTCGATGAAATTCATTATTTCTGTTTCGCCAAAGAGAGTTGCCTTCTCTCTTAGCATTTGGGTGCTCTTCTTTGCTGTTGCTGGTTTCACCGTACAAGTTCTGCGCTACGGTTTTAACTATCGCGAACGCTGGATTCATTTGTTTAATTTAGACAGAGAAATAAATTATCCCTCGTGGTACTCGTCATTTACTTTACTGTTTTGCGGGATTTTGCTAGGTATTATTGCTGCTGCCAAGCAGAAGCAGGGCGATCGATATTTTCGGCATTGGAAGGCACTAGGGTTCATCTTTGTATTATTCTCTTTAGATGAAATCTTGAGCCTGCATGAAATATTAATTATTAACGACTTGCGAGAGTCACTGAATTTAGGGGGATTTTTTTACTTCATTTGGGTAATTCCGGGGGCGATTTTTGTTGCAGTTACTGGGCTGACTTATCTCAAGTTTCTCTGGCACTTACCCCGAAAAACCAGGGATTTATTTCTACTCGCAGGCAGTATATATGTAGGTGGAGCGCTTGGCATGGAAATGGTTTGCGGTTATTATGCAGATGCGGTAGGTCAGCGAACTTTGATCTACGGTTTGCTGGCTTCGGTTGAGGAAATTTTGGAAATGGTGGGAACGATCGTATTTATCTACGCTTTGTTGTCTTACATTGGTTCCCATCTTGAAAATATTGATTTGCAGTTTAAGATAGTGGAGAATCAAGATAGGTAAAGCTGGCCGTAGACCCAAGTTATTATGGCGGTTGAAATCGGAGACATTATGACTATCTACTTTTACAGCACTCGCAGCGAATACGGTAGTTTCTCTAACTTTTCCCGTCACGGATTCAAGTTAGACGGAGAATACTGGCCGACTACCGAACATTATTTTCAAGCACAAAAGTTTCCCCAAACGGAACACTGCGAGCAAATTCGCCAAGCAAAAACGCCGAAAGATGCAGCAACAATGGGGCGCGAACGCTCTCGTCCCCTGCGCCAAGATTGGGAACAAGTCAAAGATGATATCATGCGAAAATGCGTATTACGCAAATTTGAAACTCATGCCGATATCCGCGAAATTTTACTCGCTACCGGGGATGAAGAAATAGTCGAAAACGCACCTGGAGATTACTATTGGGGTTGTGGGAAAGATGGCAGTGGCAAAAATATGTTGGGACAGATTTTAATGGAAGTGCGAGAAATTTTGCGATAGTGTATCTGGGTTTGACAAATATATCTGTAGGGGCGAAGCATGACCGCAGTCAATATGAGATTAGAACTAATAACTTATATACGGTCATGCTTCGCCCTCTTCCAAAACCAGATGCACCCTTTTGCGAAAAGGCACGTAGCGAGTAAAACATAACCTACAAGTTTGTAGTCAGGACTTCAGTCCTTTCTTTCTAAATTCAAGAGGGAGGACTAAAGTCCTTACTACGAACCTATGATAAAGCAGGACTTATTTAATCCTAAGTCCTGCAATGCTGCTAAGCGAGCATTTCCTCAATTTTATTAAACAAGGTAACTCAAACATCCGCCTGACCACCTGTCAAATTGTGTGCCAATCTCCTCAGGCTGTTCTAGTAGAGGGTTTAGCCTCTCCTCAGAGACTGCAAAGCAGGGGAAACGGTAAAAACCCTGCACCACTTTTTGGTTTTGACAACTACTGTCAACCAGAATTAACTTTTATCGTGGTAAGTACAGCATTTTTCGCCAGTCGCCTCCCGGACACCGTTCTCCTTAGGTTGGCGATTCACAGGTAAAACAACAAAACTCCTGTTCTGGTTAAGGTTGATTTTTTATTTATGCTGTATGTTTCTATTCTCTGCGATTTCTCTAAATTGTGACCTGTTGTACAGAATTCTTTACACTTTTTCGATCTAAAAGATGCTGTTTTTGTTTTGATTAAGAGATCGATCGCACTTTTGGAATCCTCTCTCAGACTTAGGTTCGGGGATCGCAGCTTAAGTGAGTTTTCAGCGAATTATAAGATTGCGGACTGTTAAGATTTTTGAGTTATTTGGCTGCATTCGCGCCCAACTGCCGCCGTTGCTGTTGAATTCGGTTGAATTCTTTTTGTTCTTCGCACAGCAACGTATTGTCGATCGGCGATCGCATATCCCACTGCAACTCTGAGAGTAACAGCAAACATCCCGCCATAATTATCCCTGTGGTTAGATATTGCCAAGGGGCAACGAATGTTAATAGAGGTATGCTAAATAAATGAGTTAGCCCGATGAGGATAAAAGTGCGCGATCGCAAACCGAGTCCAGTACAAAAATAGCCGATCGCGCTCAACCCCAACCACAAATCGCACAGATGCAGCAACCAAAATCCCCAACCCGCAAAAATACTGCAATCCGTCAAAATCAAACCAGAAATCATCAAAATCGCCCAAGAGTAAAGAATCCAGCTAACCCGCTCAACCTTTACCCAAAACAAAGTCAAAACAGCCATGATCGCAGTGCCAATTAGAGTCACTGTTGACCACAAAATCGCCTGAAAGCTCCAACTAAGCGGGACAAACTGAGCCGTGAAAAAAATCCCCGCCGTCACCAAAGCCCAAAGCAGAAAAGTTTGGTCAATGCGGGTATAAAATCCTGAGAAAAGAGTAATATCTCCGACTTGCCAGCGGAGGCGCAACAGGCCTGCGAGATCTTGTACGTCGAGATGTTCTTGTTTGGAGCGGATTAGAGGTTCACAGGGGTTGAAAAAGGTCATCCGGTGTGGTTTAAAATATCAAGTTTTGCGTATTGTAACAAAACGTCAAGAAGATTTTGCAGATTTTTATATCCTTTTTTGTAGTTCTCCGGCTCTGCCTGGGGAGGTAGATCCGGAGGCTCTGCCTCCCGCGAATCAGAGACAAGCTAGGCAGAGTCTCTGGATATTGGTTCCCAGACAGAGCCGGAGAATCAGGGACGGGCAAGATGCCCATCCCACAGGAGTTCGATCGATTTTGTTGGTCGATTCCCGATATACGTCAAAATAGACGTACAATATAAAAAGTAAATTACATAAATATAATTAAGGAAAGAATATGAAAGCCAATCCAGGGGGCGAAATTGCTTCAGCCGAAGTCATGGGTAGAGACAAGCTAATTTCTGATTTATGGGGGATTTTAGAGCAGCAAAGTGTGATGTTGAGTGCTGAAAGAAGGATGGGGAAAACTTCGGTAATTAAGAAGATGCGATCGGAAGCTACCGCAAATAAGTTGCCGATTTATCGCGATTTGGAAGATGTAAAATCGCCCATAGAGTTTGTCAACACAGTCTTTCTGGATGTCAAAGCACATTTAACACCTTTGAATCGCACCACTAAGAAGACTCACGAATTTTTAAGCAAATTGGGAGGAGCAGAATTTAGCGGTTTCAAATTACCCGATATTGCCGCGCCTCACTGGAAAGCATTGCTGATTGAAACGATCGCAGATTTGGTAGAAAATCAAGACAGCACACTCATCTTCTTTTGGGATGAACTCCCATATATGCTGCGTAACATCGGTGATGAAGCGGCGATGGAATTGCTCGATACTTTGCGATCGCTCCGCCAGATGTATCCTCGTGTTAGAATGGTTTATACAGGTTCGATCGGTTTGCATCATGTGATTGCTGATCTGAGAAAAGTGGGCTATACAAATGACCCGACTAATGATATGTATCCCCAAGATGTGCCGCCACTATCGGCTAAAGATGCAACTACTTTAGCGCGCAAATTGCTGGAAGGCGAGAATATTGTCACACCCGATATCCAAGGAACTGCTGTTGCGATAGCTGATGAATTAAGTAACATTCCTTTCTACATCCACCACTTAATTGTTAAACTCAAATTGCGCGGTGGTTCAGGGGACATAGCAGCGATTAAAGCAATCATTGCTGATTCTTTGGATGACCCAATGAATCCTTGGAAAATGGAACATTATGCAGAGCGCATCGATAGTTATTACGATGAGAAACAGCGTCCTTATGCCAGGAATTTACTAGATATTTTGGCGGTTGCAAATCAGCCTTTGTTATTTGATGAATTGTTTAATCGTCTCAAGCAAGAGCCGGACACTCAAGACAAGGAAATTGCGAGGAAAGTGTTAACTCTTTTGCAGAAAGATTATTATATCCAAAAGAGTGATTTGGGATTTCAATTTCGTTATCCGCTGATTCAAAAATACTGGAAATCATCGAGATGTTGAGCATGGAGGGCGGGCACGGGGGCACCGCCCCTACAAATTAAAATATTCTCGTAGGGTGTGTCGCCTTGAAAAATCTATAAATTCAATCAACAATCTCAGGGCGACGCACCTTACGGCTACTTTCTCTATGTCATTGCGAGCGAAGCGTTAGCGTAAGTGATCCGAAGGAAAGCAATCGCAGAGACTAGGCGATTGCTTCGCTTCACTCGCAATGACAATAATAGTGGCAATGACCCATAACTCGCAATGACAATAATAGTGGCAATGACCAATAATACTCGCAATGACAATACTCTGACAATGACTAATAATACTTACAATGACAATACTCTGATAATGACCAATAATACTAAATAACCAACCGAATCAATCTATGAAAAATACATTTATCTCTCGATTTACTCCGAGCTTAATGGCACCAGAAACCCTCGAAGATATCTTAGTACAACGTCACACACTAGCAAATTATTTAGTCGATAAAATCCGGGATAGCGCCACAACAGATAACAAGTATTTTCAACTACTAATCGGGCCGCGCGGCATTGGCAAAACACACTTGGTTTCCCTGATTTATCATCGCGTTGCCAAGATGGAAGATTTGCAGGATAAATTGCTGATTGCGTGGTTGCGCGAAGAGGAATGGGGGATTGCATCTTTTTTGGATTTATTGCGGGGAATATTCCGGGCAATTGCTCAAGAATATCCCGCAGCATATAAAGCTCAGTTACATGATGAGGTTGAAAAGCTTTATGATTTGTCGCTGGAACAAGCTGAATATCAGGCGGCAGAATTGCTGAGAGAGTTTGTTGGGAATCGGGTGCTATTGTTGATTGTTGAAAATTTAGAGGACGTATTTAGCGGGTTGGGAGATTTTGGGCAGAAGCAGTTGAGGGCGTACATTCAAAATCATTCGTTTTTGACTATTTTGGCGACATCACAAAGTTTGTTTGATGGAGTCAAACTCTATGATAATCCTTTTTATGGTTTCTTCTATTCACATATATTAAATGAGTTTAAGGTTGATGATGCTGTAGATTTGTTGAATCACATTGCTAAGTTAGAAGGGAATACCGATTTAGCATCTTTTATTCAAACTCCAACCGGGCGCGATCGCATAAAAGTTGTGCATTACCTTTCTGGTGGCAGTCCTCGCGTGTATATTGTTTTTTCGGCTTTTCTGATGACTCCTGAATCGCTGGATAAATTGGTGGAACCGTTCATGGAAATGCTGGATAGCCTCACGCCATACTATCAGGATCGGATGAAGTATATTTCAAATCAGCAACGAAAGATAGTTGACTTTTTGTGCGATCGAGGTGGTGCTGCACCAGTGAAAGAAATTGCTAAATACTGTTTTATTACTCACCAAACAGTGTCTAGTCAACTTAAAGATTTGTCGGAAAAAGGTTATGTCAAAAAAGAAGAGATTGGACGGGAATCGTGGTATGAATTGCGGGAACCTTTGATGCGTTTTTGTCTGGAGGTGAAGAAGCAGCGCAATCAACCGATTCGATTAATTGTGGATTTTATTCGGGTTTGGTATACGCGGGAAGAGTTGCAGCAGCGATTGGGATTGAGGATGGCGGATGTTGATTTTGCGGAGAAAGAAGGTCATTTTATGTATCGGCGAAATTTGGAACCGATTCCACTTGATGCTGTGATGGATCGAGAATATCATATGCGAGCGCTGGAGGCAAAAGATGAGGAAGATCCGCGTCTGAAGGCTTATTATGATGAAATTGAATATTGTCGGGAACAGAAAGATGATGTTTCGGCTTTAGCCTATGCGGAGAAGTTGGTAGCAAGTCGCGGTGAGGCAAAGGATTGGTCGGAAAATGGACATTGTTTGAATAGGCTTAAACGCCACGATGAAGCTTTGGAGTGTTTAGAAAAAGCTATTGAAATTGATTCCAATTATACGAGGGCTTGGGCTAATAAAGGTGATGTACTCAAAAATCTTAAACGCTATGAAGAAGCCTTAGTATCTTTCGATCGGCTGATCGCACTTGATCCCAATAATAAGTCGGCTTGGGCTTGGGCTATGCGAGGTAATGTACTCAACAACCTTAAACGCTATGATGAAGCTTTAGTATCTTTTGATCGCGCGATCGCACTTGATGTCAATTATCAGTGGGCTTGGGCTAATCGAGGCTGGGCACTCTACAACCTCAAACGCGATGATGAAGCTTTAGCATCTTACCATCGGGCGATCGAACTTGATGCCAATTATCACTGGGCTTGGTCTAATCGAGGCAATGTACTCAACAACCTCAAACGCTATGATGAAGCCTTAGTATCTTTCGATCGGGCGATCGAACTTGATGCCAATTATCAGTGGGCTTGGGCTAATCGAGGCTGGGCACTCTACAACCTCAAACGCGATGATGAAGCTTTAGCATCTTACGATCGCGCGATCGCAATTGATGCCAATTATCAGTGGGCTTGGCGTATGCGAGGCATTGTACTCAATAATCTCAAACGCTATGATGAAGCCTTAGTATCTTTAGATCGCGCGATCAAAATTGACCCCAATTATCAGTGGGCTTGGGCTAATCGAGGCAATGTACTCAACAACCTCAAACGCTATGAAGAAGCTTTAGAATCTTACGATCGGGCGCTCGAACTTGATGCCAATTATCAGTGGGATTGGGCTAATCGAGGTAATGTACTCAACAACCTCGAACGTTATGATAAAGCTTTAGAATCTTACGATCGGGCGCTCGAACTTGATGCCAATTATCAGTGGGCTTGGGCTAATCGAGGCATTGTACTCAACAACCTCAAACGCTATGAAGAAGCCTTAATATCTTACGATCGCGCGCTCGAACTTGACGACAATGATAAGTGGGATTGGGCTAATCGAGGCAGTGTACTCAAAAACCTCAAACGCTATGAAGAAGCTTTAGTATCTTACGATCGCGCGATCGAACTTGATGCTAATTATCAGTGGGCTTGGTCTAGCCGAGGCTGGGTACTAGATAATCTCGGCCGCTATGAAGAAGCTTTAATATCTTGCGATAAATCCATCGCACTTGGTAATAAATATTCAAATGTCTTCTTCAATCGTGCCATTGCCATTCTCGGATTAAATCGTTGGGATGAAGGCATCGTTGCCTTAGACGACGCATTCCAACGCCTCGAACATCAAAAAGAAGCTGCTTCACAAGATGCCGAGTTAATTATCAGAAACCTATTCGCAAACACGCACGATCCAACGATATCTAAAACTCACATCACTAGCCTAATTGCAGTTTACAAAAAATACAAATTTCTCTCAATCTTAGGACAGGGAATTGTGCGAAATATCCCCGCGCTAATGTCAGAAATGGCCAGCGACAAAGCCGCCCGCACTTGGTTAGAATGGTGGCAAGAACCAACCAGCAACTACGAACAATTCCAAATTACCATGCGCCTGCTGAATGCGGCTGTCCGCTATAAGGAAACAAAGGGCGACAGACGAGTTTTGTTAGAACTTCCCATTGAAGAACGCAATTTATTAGAACCATTGGTGTTGGGAAAGGTAGAATAAGAGTACATAGGATTTAGGGACTTCGACAAAGAAACCGGGTTTTTATCAAATCTTCGAGTACGAACCAAGTATTATCGTAAAAACCCGGTTTCTCGGCCCCATGCACTCCGACAAAGAAACCGGGTTTTTATCGAATTTGCGGGCTGTAACGAAGTATTATCGTAAAAAACCCGATTTCTCGGCCGCCATATCTTAAACTATGCAAAATCCTCGCCAAATAGCCTTTCTCGCACTCCGCGAAGTCCACCGTCGCGGTGCATTCGCAGACGCCGCCCTCGATCGCACTTTCCGCAACTCTCAACTCAACGACCTCGATCGCCGTTTAGTCACAGAATTAGTCTATGGTAGCGTCAGGAGAATGCGATCGATCGACTTCATCATCGACAAACTAGCCACCAAAAAAGCCTCCCAACAACCGCCAGATCTACGTACAATCCTACATTTAGGCCTATATCAACTCCAATATCTCAACCACATTCCCCCCTCCGCCGCCGTCAACACCACCGTTCAACTAGCAAAAGAAAACAAATTATCAGGACTCAGCAGTTTTGTCAACGGCTTGCTGCGGCAATATATCCGTTTAACCGAAACCGACTTAAACCCATTAACAGTTACTAACTATAAATCATCAGTCCAACGCCTCGGAATTCTCCACAGCTTCCCCGACTGGCTAGTAGAATTGTGGAACGAACAAATAGGCGAAACTGAAACAGAACAACTCTGCGAATGGTTCAATCAATCTCCCACAATTGACCTGAGAATCAATCCCTTAAAAAGCTCGATCGCCCAAATCGAGACCGCCTTCCAAGCCCAGAACATCTCAACCAGCAGAATCCCCCATTTACCCCAAGCATTAAGACTAAATGGCAGCACCGGCGCAATTCAAAATCTCCCCGGATATAGCGAAGGTTGGTGGACAATTCAAGATAGTAGCGCTCAATTAGTCACCCATTTACTCGATCCGCAACCGGGGGAAACCATCATCGATGCCTGCGCTGCACCGGGAGGGAAAACCACCCACAGCGCTGAATTAATGCAGGATACAGGTACTATTTACGCCTGCGACAAAACCGCTAGCCGACTCAAAAAACTTGCTGAAAATGCCGATCGACTCCAGATGAAATCTATTAAAATTCATACCGGAGACAGCCGCCACTTCCCAGAATTTATCAACCTAGCAGACAGAGTATTATTAGACGCACCTTGTTCCGGCCTCGGAACCCTCCACCGCCGCGCCGACGCCCGCTGGCGACACACTCCCGAAAATATTCAACAACAATCGCAACTGCAATCGGAATTACTAGCAAATGCAGCGACATTTGTCAAGTCCGGCGGCGTCTTAGTTTACGCAACTTGCACGATTCATCCTTTGGAAAATGAACAGGTTGTGCGATCGTTCTTAGATAGCAATCCTGACTGGCAAATCGAACCGCCAACCATTGATTTACCAGTCCAGCCATCACCAGAAGGATGGGTCAAAGTTTGGCCGCACAAGCATCAAATGGATGGCTTTTTTATGGTGCGGCTGAAACGAGATTAAATTGCGATCGGATTGAAGTCCGCAAATACATCTGCGTTAATCCGTGTTAATCTGCCATAATCTGCGGTTAAAAATTCCCAATTCCAATTCTTGCAATCAATCCAATGTACATTTAAATTGTTGGTTGGGTGGGGGCAGGTTTATTTCAATTGTTGGTACTCATTAAGGATTATTGGTGAACCTGCCCCTACACATCGCAATTGCTTGTAATTATTGCTTAATATCTCGGTTCTTGATAACGCTCTGGTTCTTGATAAGCTGGTTCTTGATAAGCCGGCTCTTTGTAAGCTGGTTCTTGGTAAGCTGGTTCTTGGTAAGCTGGTTCTTGATAAGCTGGTTCGCGATGCTTCGGTTCGGGATTGGGATTGTAAGGGACGATCGCACCATCGTCATTCATAATCATCCCTCGAATAATCTCCTTCGGTTCGACGGGTTTCGCCTTAATACTGCCTTTGCGGCCCTCCAACTTAGGCAACTTGGGAAACTCCTGCACCGGCATTCCCTTCACAGCTTTACTCATAAAATCGCGCCAATTGTAAGCAGCAGTACCGCTAGTTCCCCCCGTCGGATAATTGTCATCATTCCCTAACCAAACCCCAGTTACTACCTGCGGAATGTAACCGATAAACCACAAATCCCGCACCTTTTCCGAAGTGCCAGTTTTACCAGCCACAGCCCGATCGCCCAAAGAAGCAGGCCCGCCCGTACCACCAGTCACCACACCCTCCAACATCCAAGTAGTAATTGCCGCACTATCCTTATCCAAAACCCGCTTCGGTTTAAAATCAGCCTTATAAATCACATCTCCCCGCTGATCGATCACCTTAGTAATTCCGTGGGCTTCAATAAAATTACCTTCCGACGCTAAAGTACCGTAAGCATTAGTTAATTCCAGCAAATTAACCTCAGACGAGCCCAAAGCTAGGGAATAAATCGGACTTAATTTAGACTTAATTCCCATATCGTGGGCTAATTTAATCGCCGGTTCAAACCCGACATCCATCAACACTCTGACAGCTACGACATTTACCGAACTCGTCAAAGCATCAGAGATCGATCGCCAACCGCTAAACTTTTTCCCGTAATTATTCGGTTGATAGCCGTCGATAATAATTGGCGCATCTTCATAGCTGTCGTAAGGCGAAAAACCCGCCCCCATAGCCGCCGCATAAACCAACCCCTTAAAAGTCGATCCGGGCTGCCGCAAAGCCTGCGTAGCCCGATTAAACTGACTGTCTTTAAAACTTCCGCCACCTACCAGGGCCTTAACTTCCCCAGTTTTAGCTTCTATTGAAACCAAAGCCGCCTGTTCAAAACCCTGACGGCGGCCATCAACATCGATCGCATCTTTAATAACTTGTTCCGCTATTTTCTGCCACTTCAAATCCACCGTCGTCTCGACAGTCAAGCCGCCCGATTCCAAAGCATCCTTAGAAACATAGCGCGGCAATTCCTTGCGAATGTAACTAGCAAAATAAGGCGCGACTACTTTAAATCGCTTCGGTTGACTTTGTTTCACTTTTATCGGTTCCGCCTGGGCTTCCTTCGCCTGAGCCTCTGTAATTACCTTCGCTTCCTGCATTTGTTGCAGCACAATATTGCGACGTTGCTTAGCAATATCCGGATTAACTAAAGGCGAATATTCGCTCGGGGCAGGCGGCAAACCCGCCAAAGTTGCCATCTCTGCCAAAGTTAATTTATCGACGGGTTTGCTAAAGAAAACCCAAGCCGCATCCGCCACTCCGTAAGCATCTGAACCCAAATAAACCAGATTTAAATATCTTTCTAAGACTTGTTCTTTAGTCAACTCCCGCTCTATTTTTTGAGCTAAAAGAGCTTCCCGAACCTTCCGCTTAAGGCTTCTTTCCTGATTGAGAAAAACCACGCGGGCCAATTGTTGGGTAATTGTACTGCCGCCCTGCACCAAATCTCTGGCTATCACATTAGAAGCGATCGATCGCACAATACCTTGATAATCCACCCCGCGATGTTCGTAAAAACGGCGGTCTTCTATCGCAATAAAAGCTTTAGTCAACAGTTCGGGAATTTCCTTAAGTTTCAGCTTATCTCTAGTTGCCGGCCCCGACTGCAACAAAATCGTATTGTCAGCCGCCTTAATTGTCAGCGTCCCGTCGCGGTTAAAAGCCGACAAATCGTTAACATCCGGCAAACCTTTGTCTAAGGTGTATAAAATCCACAAACCGTAGATTAAAGCGCCACTTCCTATACTGAGAACACCTAAACCTATCCAAAATTTAGGGCGCCTGGAGAGCCGTTTTTTAGTATTTTTCTGCGGTGCGCTATCTTCCGGCGGTACAATACTTTCCTGTAGTTCGGTATTTATTTGCAGTTCGGTATTTAGCGGTGCGCTATTTTCCTGTACTTCGGTATTTATTTGCAGTTTGGTGTTCGGCGGTGCAATACTTTCCTGTAGTTCGGTATTTATTTGCAGTTCGGTATTCGGCGGTGCGCTATTTTCCTGTAGTTCGGTATTTATTTGCAGTTCGGTATTTGGCGGTGCGCTATTTTCCGGCAACTCGCTACTATGAGATTGTTCTGGTAATTTATTTCCCAGCAAACTCAAGCCCGGCCCCAACAATCTCTTGCCTTTTTCTTGCAAGCTGCTAACTTGAGGTTCAATTTCCAACCAAACGATTAAGCGCCTCAATCCTTCCCAATCGCGCTTGACTATGGGAAATTCATCCTGTTCTGAGTAGGAATATTCTGATGCTAATTCTGACTCTTCTGGAGGTTCAGCATCTTCTGATATCACATACTCCGATCGCTCACCAGTTATCCGCCCCGACAATTCAGGCGGGGATTGCGATGAGTTTAGCCCGGTGCTATTGGCAGCATTTGGCGATTCTAGATCGGAATTATCGCCTACTCCCTTAGTGACTTTACTCAATTTATCCTTGATATTTGAGAAAAATTCTGACACGTTCAGACCTTCAAACCTCATCAATTTAAATTAAAAATTAAAAATTAAAAAGGCTAACCCCCTTCAATTTTTAATTTTTAATTTGACATTTTTTCTTCAAGAAAACTGTGCATAATCTTGAGTTGTTTATTTTTGGTTAAAAATATTTAACTCAAAATTGCCAACTCAAAATTTTTCTCAACCAGCATGGCCCAGTGCCAAACCCGCTACCAGCATACCCAGTACCAGGAAAGGCTGAGCACTTGCCTGATATTTAACATCATTTTCCAGGGGATTACGCAAAAAGTACATATCCTGAAAAGTGATTTGGGGAACGATCAACAGCAGGAGAATGACAGCGTAAAGGTTTTGGTGAATGCCGATCAGGTAGCCTGCAATGCCTGCTTGAAATATGTCGATCATCAACACGCAAATCCAGGCTGCGGTGCCGATGCCAAACATCACTGGCAAAGATTTTAACCCTAATTGGCGATCGCCCTCGACACTTTTGAAATCATTTACGATCGCAATTCCCAGTCCTGCCAAACTGTAAAACAGCGTCAAAACCATAATGGTGGGATCTAGTGTACCAAACAAAGCTTGACCTGCCCACCAAGGCAGAGCAATGTAGCTAGCACCTAGGGCATAATTTCCCAACCAGCCATTCTGCTTGAGTTTCAGCGGTGGTGCAGAGTAGATGTAAGCCAAAAATGCACCGCCGAGAGTCAAAACAGTCATGATGGGGAATTCATGACCCGCCCACAAGTCTAGAGCATAGGCTACCGCAATGCCTGCGGCTAATAATACCAAAATTTGGGTAACTACTTGGGGAATCGAGATGATACCGGAGGGAATCGGGCGGTAGGGTTCGTTAATGGCGTCGATGTCGCGATCGTAAAAATCGTTCAAAGTTTGAGTGTAGCCAGCCAGCAAAGGCCCTGACATCAACATACAAGCGGAGGCGATCGCAAAATTCTCTAAATTCCAAACATAGTTTCCCGAAGAAGCCGCCCCGCACACCACGCCCCACATCAGGGGAATCCAGGTAATCGGTTTCATCAGTTGCAAGCGAATCTTCCAGATGGAAGTTTCCCCGCTAGCAGCCCCTTTCATACCCAACATTTGCCGAGTTTTGGCACTGCGGCTGTCTGCTTGAGGACTGTCTGCTGCGGTTTCTGGGGGAGTTTGGGATGGAGGAGAGTCAGACATAAGTGTGATTTTAGGGGTAATCTGCTGTTGTGTCGTTTTGCATTTTAATAATTCTGTAGAATAGCACCAATATTCCAAGCATTGTCTAGTCCACAATTTTTTAGATCCCTGACTTGGGAGAAGTTGTCGGAAATCTGGGTATTATATTTTTTGATATGGGATTAATTACGATCTGGCGATCGGATTTTCAGACGATGCTACTTTGAGATTATTTCATCGGGCAAAAAGTTGGAATCTAGAACCTCAGTAGAAGTATAAACGGACAATTGCGGAAACGTCTCTATCGACAACCCAGTTTCAGCACTTGCTTGTTCTACTGCATCCGCATAACATTCAGCTAACACCTCTTCCAGATATGGTCTTAGACTGGGGGAATCTTTCACAGCTTTGCGAATACGTCTACGGTGTTCAGCAATGCTAGCTTTCCAACTACCGCTTCTGCGATCGGGTTGAAATTGCCACTTCAGCAAGTGCAGGATAATTACCACAAGATTACTTTCCAAACTCCTGCGTTCACTTCGGCCCATGTCTTCTATTTCTTCAATCAAGTTTTCCCAATCGATATTTGAGTAGTCGCGAGACCGCAACTTTTCCACAGTGGTTTCAATCCATCTGAGGTAATCGGTATCATACAATTTATGTCGGTCAACTTCTAATTTTGTTGTCATAAGCTGTTCCTAATTCAACAATTTGGACACTTTCATTGCTGACGCATGGGGAGCAAGAAACCCGGTTTCTACGAGTTTTGGGTCGAGTCACAAGAAATCTAGTCAGAAACCGGGTTTCTGAGGTCTGCGTGCATCAAACTCTTGTGGGGTGGGCTTCTCGCCCGCCCTCAAAATAAAAATTAAATCCACAACAGCTTAACAACTACCAATTAACAAATCAACAAATATGGCGGTAGGAATCAAAAGGCAGTCCCGTCCGCCGCTTGACATCAACAACTGATTTGTACGCGCCTTTGCTTTGCCTTTCTCTAACTATTTTTTCAGCCACAACCCCATCTAAACCGCTTTCGATCAACTCTGACGGCGAAAGAATGTTTAACCGCTTCCAAGTAAACTGCGATTCTTTTTGATAATTGTAGCTAAAGCAAATCATCGGGGCGATGCGTCTGACGTGACTTTCGGGTACTCCGGCGATTTCCGATAACTCTTCGGCGTGGGTAAAAAGGTAGCCTTCGTTTTGCAAAGATTCAATATCGTTAGCGTAGACGATCGGCAAACCCAAGATTCTGACCATATCATCTTTGGTACACTCGTTAATATCTATTTTGCCGCGCACGTTGGCTAGTTCTTCGGCATTTGTCGCAGTTGCAGGAACCAGCAAGCCTCTGGGTGCGGTTTTGATCAGATAGCGCTTTTTCAAAGCAAAGGCTGTGACAATTTGAGCTATCCAAACGAGGGTGCCGAAATTAGCTGAAGAAGATAGCGCTAGTGCTGCTAAAGTAAAGCAAACACCCCATCCCATCCAACTGCGAATATTTGTTTTTTGCCCTGCATAGACGATCGCCAATCCGCCAAAATACGGAATAAAAGAATACCACACCCAGTTTGGAGTTTGACGCAGCCAGTATAAATCTTGAGACACTTTAGTTCTATCCTCGCTCGACTTTAGATTTCAATACGGTTCACTTAAAAATGTTTCTTCCCCGGAGATCCCCCTAAATCCCCCTTAAGAAGGGGGACGAAAGAGAATATCTTGTCCCCCCCTTTGCAAGGGGGGTTAGGGGGGATCTCCGGGCTTAACTGAAGCGTATTGGTTTATATTTGACTCTTGTGTAAATCCCAGCCTTTTGATAGTGGCTTCCCTTCTTCCTTCTTCCTTCTTCCTTCTTCCTTCTTAACTACAATTCCCGCAGCAGTTTTTGGCGTTTTTCTTCATATTCTTCGGCGGTAATTGCGCCCATATCGTAAAGTCCTTTCAATTCTGCGATCGCCCCTGTGACATCTTTTGCCCCTCTGAGGGCATACCCAGACGGCAACATTCCGCCATTGTACTGTGCATTAAAAGCTGGTTCCGACATCAGCAGCAGCCCAATGAAATCGAAAAATGCGATCAGTGAGGGAATTAATGTCCACGAAAAGAGCAAATAGAATACTCCTGCTACATTGTTGCCCAAATAAAATTTGTGGCCTCCGAAACCTCCGATAAAGAAAGCTAACACAACTGCTACGGTTTTATCTTTTACCATTTTTCCCTTTCCCCAGTTTTTTATTTTAACGAACGCGATAGACAACGAATGCGATCGAGGCAAGCAATATTACTAATTCTAATTTTTACTCATTTATTTGGGTTTTTGCGAAACTTGGACATCGCAAAATACAGCAGAACTATACCGGCTTGAGCCTGTAGAATGACTGAGTAGCCTCTCAAGAAATAATTGAGTTCGCTACCGGAATTGACAGAAAATATTAAAATGCCTAGGGCTGCGTAGGGTGCGAAACGCATCCAACTTGGCGTTCTCTCTAACTTGTGGCTGTTGAAATTGCTCATTGGTTTGAAACCTCATCCTTACTTAAATTTAACATAAAAATTAGCAGAATGGTCACGCTCGGTTGGGTGCGATCGCCCGGGCTAACCTGACATCGATCGACCTACAAGATATTACTTCAATGTTAAAGCAAGTTTTTCCGTTAAAGTCAGCGACCGGGCGATCGCCAAATTCCACCTCAGCAGACAATGCCGATAGATGTCACAAAAGCCCGGTTTATTCACAATTATTAACAACCGCCCGAATTAACCCGCGCTGCCGCCCAAAAGAAACAGACTCAAGAGAGTTCCGCTATTCCAAAGACTGTGGAGAAGCATGGGGGCGAGGAGATTGCGCGATCGCGTGTACACAAACCCCAACACCGCGCCCAAAGTCGCCAAAGGCAGAATCTCAGAGACACTCAAGTGAGCCACCGCAAACAAAAAAGCCGAAGCTGCGATCGCCCCAGAAACAGGCAAATAGCGAGTCAGAGAAGGCAGTAGAAAGCCCCGAAACACGATTTCCTCAAAAACCGGAGCGGCGATCGCAGCAGTGCCGAAAAACACCGCCAGAGCCACGTTGTCCCTACCTTCAAGGACGATCGGCAAAATCGGATTGCTGCCGCCTTGTCCCTGCCATAATTGTTGATTGATCAGCGACACCACAACCACCAAAGGCAAAGCCACAAAATAGCCGCCAAACCCCCACAAAAACCAATTTCCCCGCCAATCTATCCGAAACCAACCATCAGGTAAAGGTAGAAAAGACTTGACCGAAAAATACAGTACCGAAAGCCCGCCAGCCGACAGCAACAAATAAGTAGCAAAGATATAAAAAGCCTTTTCGCGCCCGTCAAAAGTAGCAGGGTTCAGTTTAAGAACAGCTAGAGAAACTGGCAGCAAAAAATAGGGAATCAAGATTTGCCCGACAAAGAAAAAGCCGACCACCAGCACCTGCCAAACAATCTCGCCATCCCAAGGCACATCCCAAGTCAAGCTGGCATTGCGCGCCAACAGCGGCCCCGAACCTGCCTTATCTAACTGCTGGCGCTGCAACAGCCACTGCACGCTCAAACCAACCAGCAAAACCGTGCCGATACAAAGAGATATAGCCGGAACGCCAACAACAATTGCCAACTTTTCTATAGCTTGCTCAGCCGTTACTTGCTCTGCTGCTTGCAGCGCCACCAGCTCTTTAGAACGTTCTTGCAGCTTGTAAAGTTGTGCTAGAGCGCGATAGCGAAACCACCCATCCAAAGACTTTTGAATGCGCGGCTCAGCATCCGGCAAAAGTTGAGGCGGATTGCTCCAAATTCCCGTTAAAACCTGAGCAGTTACCACGGAAGGATCGGCATCAATTTCAGTTTTGTACCGCGTAACTAAACCCTGCCAAGTTTGGATCGCCTCCTTCGTTTTGCCGCTGCTTGCCTGCAAAACTCCCAATCGCAAGTCAAGTTCGTTTAGCAGCGCTGACTGTTGGCTTGTCAACTCTTGCACAGCCTTTTGTTGTGCCGATTTGAGAGCAGAATTTTCCGACTTTGAGACGAGAGTCGGCGGAATTTGTTTGAATTGTGCTTGAGTTGTTTCGAGAGTTTTTTGAGTCGAATCTCGCGCGTCTTTATACTGCGTTAAAGCCGTATTTAGAGGATCGGAACCGATAATATTGTTGCGCGCCGAACTTAAATTAGCACCCTGATTATTTTCTCCTTGCCACTCCGAGGCGTGCAGCAGCAAATTTGTCTGATAGAGTTCCAGCCGGCTTTGGATTTGGGGTTCACTCCAACTAGCAAGTAAAGATAAACCGACCAGAGCGATCGCGATCGCCGTTAAAATACCTAAAATTATCCGCTTCAGTGTCATTCCTGGTTTTCCGTCCCGCGCAAATCTGTGTCTAACTCTTTCCCATCTTTAATCATAGGTCGTTGCAGCCGAGAGTATCCCGCCACCTGGTAAAATTTCACTGGTTAATCTTTTTGACTCGCCTCGCACCCGAAGACTGGGTAAGGTACGCACCAGCACCCACGGACTCAGTAACAGGCTAAATCTAAAATCTAAAATCTAAAATCTAAAATCGAATGACCCGCATTATCTTAGTCCGTCACGGCAAAAGCACATACAATCAAGAACGTCGCATCCAAGGCCGCCTTGATAAATCAATTTTGACAGAAGCAGGCCGCGCCGGCGCAAAGCAAGTAGGCGACATCCTGAGCAGTATCACCTTTGATGCCGCCTATACAAGTCCCCTGCAACGAGCCAAAGAAACAGCCGAAATCATCCTGTCGCGCTTGACAAATCCGCCACAACTCCAGCCAACTGATAAATTGATGGAAATCGATTTGCCATTGTGGGAAGGAATGCTGCGTCAAGAGGCGATCGACCAATTCCCCGAAGCATATCAGCAATGGCAACAACATCCCGACAAATTTTCCATGAAAATCCCCTCCCCCGAAGGAGAAATCGAACACTTTCCGGTACTAGCCGTTTTTGCTAGCGCCCGCAAGTTTTGGAAAGAACTTTTATCACGCCACACTTCTGGCACAATTCTAGTAGTAGGTCACAACGGAATCAACCGCGCCCTAATCGCCACAGCTTCAGAAATCGCCCCAGATTACTATCAATCAATTCAACAATCAAATTGCGGAATTAGTGTCATCAATTTGGGATCTGCCGATGAACAAACAGAGTCCAACAATAAAATTGCTGTTCAATTAGAATCGCTGAATTTAACCGCCCATACCGGAGAAATCTTCCCCAAACCGAGGGACGGACACAGCGGCCCGCGCTTGTTGCTAGTGCGTCACGGCGAAACAGACTGGAATAGAGCAGGTAAATTTCAAGGACAAATAGACGTACCACTCAACGACAACGGCCGCGAACAAGCTCGACAAGCCGCAGAATTTCTTAAGGATGTAAAATTAGATTTTGCCATCAGCAGTTCCATGCTGCGCCCGAAAGAAACTGCCGAAATTATTCTCAAATATCACGGCGATTTGCAACTCGAACTCCGCGACGAATTGCGCGAAATTAGCCACGGACTTTGGGAAGGAAAATTTGAATCAGAAATAGAAGCATCCTATCCAGGTTTGCTCGAAGAATGGAAAATATCTCCCGAAAAAGTGCAAATGCCAGAAGGAGAAAATTTAGAGCAAGTTTGGACAAGGGCGATCGCAGCGTGGCGAGAAATTGTAAAATCAGTTAGCGGTACAGGAATTGTAGTTGCCCACGATGCCGTCAACAAAGCCCTTCTCTGCCACCTATTCAACTTAGAACCCGAACATTTCTGGAAATTCAAACAAGGAAACGGCGCGGTTAGCGTGATTGATTATCCCCACGGCCCCGATGGTTTGCCCGTATTGCAGGCGATGAATATCACAACTCATTTAAGTGGCGGTGTTTTCGATCAAACAGCAGCCGGAGCACTGTAATTTTTGAGGTGTTAACTTAAGTCTAAAATCCTTGATAAATCTCGCTGTTAGCGTAGTCTCGATCCCCCCTAACCCCCCTTCTTAAGGGGGGGGACAAGAGCCTTATCAAAGTCCTCAGACTATCCGGGGGCTGCAAGAGTGCTTCCGGTTCCCCCCTTCTTAAGGGGGAGTAGGCAGGGTGGTTTTATAGTCATCATAGAAATAGGTACGTAGTTGGGCTTCAGCCCTCTTTAGACGTATTTATAAAGAGGGCCCAAGCCCAACTACGTACCTTGATTAATATGACAGTTGCGTCTAATACGCCACCCGACGTTTGAGCGATGCTTTCAGTAGTTTCAGATTTATTTTTCGGACAATAAAACCGCCCTGCTTCTTAAGAGGGAGTAGGGGGCAAGAATGCGGGGGGATCGAAGGCCTAATTATCAAACAGTAGATTGATAGCACGTTTAAAGCTTAAGTTAACACGAATACCAATACCCTCCCCCACGCTTCGCCGGACAAAAGTCTGAATTTTAATAGCAACCACGAAACATCAATTGCAGAAACCCTTGCCTTTCTTCCCTCTTGCTTCGCGTCCTTAGCGTCTTCGCGGTTCGTTCTTCCCTCTTCCTTCTTCCCTCTTCCCTCTTCCCTCTTCCCTCTTCCTTCTTCCTTCTTCCTTCTTCCCTCTTCCTTCTATATGAATCGCGAACTGCTACAAAACATAAGAGTAATCGATCCAATTTCAAAGATCGATCGCACCGCTGACATTCTAATTACCGAAAATCAGATCGCAGCAATCCAAGAAAACATCACCGAAATTCCCGCCGACACAGAAGTCCGGGATTGCCGAGGCCTAATTTTAGGGCCAGGATTAGCCGATATCTACAGTCATAGCGGAGAACCGGGTTTTGAGGAACGAGAAACCCTAGAATCCTTAATGCAGGCGGCGGCGGCTGGCGGTTTTACCCGCCTAGCAATTTTGCCCGATACATCCCCACCTGTGGACAACTTGGCCGGTTTAGCCTTGTTGCAACAACACATCCGCAATTTATCGCCCTCCCTACCCCGCTTGTATTTTTGGGGCGCGCTGACAGCGGGCGTTAAAGGGCAGCAGATGGCCGAGTTGGGGGAGCTGGCCTCCTCTCCAATAGTAGGGTTTGCGGACGGTTTCCCGCTGTCTAATCCGGCTCTGGTGAGGCGTTTGCTTGAGTATATCCAGCCCTTGCATAAGTCGATCGCCTTGTGGCCGTGCGATCGCACTTTAGCCGGAAATGGCGCCGCGCGGGAAGGTGCAGTCTCCGTGCGCTTGGGTTTACCAGGAATTCCCGCAAGTGCAGAAACATCGGCTTTGGCGGCAATCCTGGAGTTAGTGGCATCTGGGGGAACAAGAGTGCACATCATGCGCGTTTCAACCGCCCGAAGCGTGGAATTGATTCGAGATGCCAAAGCGCGGGATTTACCGGTGACTGCGAGTGTAACTTGGATGCACTTGCTGTTAAATGTCGGCGCAATCTCAGGAAACTCTCAAGATTCCGCTGGCAAAAATGCTCTAACTGCTTCGGTTCCCTACGATCCGAATTTACACCTCGAACCGCCGTTAGGCAATCTGAGCGACCAATTAGCCTTAATTCAAGCTGTGAAAGATGGGGTGATTGATGCGATCGCGATCGACCACAATCCGCGTACTTACGAAGAAAAAACCGTGGCTTTTGCGGATAGTCCCCCAGGGGCGATCGGCTTGGAATTAGCGCTACCTCTGTTATGGCACGGACTCGTAGAAACTGGTGAATTTTCCGCTTTAGAACTGTGGCGAGTGTTGAGTACAGGCCCCGCCGTTTGTCTCGGTCAAACCCCCGCGAAGGTGGCGCTGGGAGCCTCTGCTGAGCTGATTTTGTTCGACCCGCTCATGACTTGGACGGTTGAAGGGCGCAGTCTGAAATCGCGATCGGCAAACACACCTTGGTTGGGACAGCAAATAGCCGGAAAAGTTCTACAAACTTGGGTTTAAGGGCAATACGCTTGGCTTAGGATTTGTCCTTCGAGAGGAACGAAGCAATCGAGCGTATCTGTTTTTCACTCTCATTTTGCCGATCGGACTTTATAATCCCAAGCGTATTGGGATTTAAAGACTAAACTCCGAACGATCAAACCGCATTTGATAGGACTAATAAACAATCAAAAAAAATCCGACTTACCCTCAGTTAATAGTGACTGCATTTCCTGAGAACGTTTCAGGTAATTCTGTGCTACGCGATCGAGCGGATTTTTGCGAACGCACTCAGCAAACAGTTGTGCCGCTTCCTTATGTTTGCTCGCACTATAGTTCCACAAAGCCTCTATAAATATATTAAAAGTTGCTAACTTGCCATCTTTAACTTCCGGCGGATCGGCATCAAATACTTCATGAATCGTCACCAACTCAGATTTGCCTTTAACTCTAACTCGACCAATATTTCTGATTGCATATTTTTGGTATTCACTTACATTTAACTGTAAAAAAGTATTGTTAGTAATTAACATCGATACCCCGTAACTTTTCGTCATCGTTTCCACGCGGGAAGCTAAATTCACCGCATCGCTAATCACCGTACTATCCATCCTCGTTGTTCCCCCAACAGTTCCCAGCATCAGGTTGCCCGTATTGATACCGATCCCAATTTTAATCGGTGCAAAGCCCTCATTAACGCGGTGTTGATTGTAATCGTCGAGACGGTGTAGCATAGAAATTCCAGCATTCACAGCATCGCTGGCACTGTGACCGAACAAAGCCATAATTGCATCGCCAATGTATTTATCAATAAAACCGTTATTTTCAATAATCGTTGGCTCCATGCGGCTCAAATAAGAATTAATAAACTTGAAATTTTCCTGAGGAGTCATTCCCTCAGAAAGAGTCGTAAAATCCCGAATATCAGAAAACAAGACAGACATTTCCTTTTCCACGCTGTCGCCGAGTTTGATATCAACCAAGCTTTCACGGCTTAGTAGCGAGACAAATTCATTCGGCACAAACCGTCTGGCAGCCTTAGTTAATTGTGATTGCAGTTCCAAGGCTATTTCTAACCTCTCATTCACTTTTCGCAGTTCGGCATTTTGTGCTGCTAGTTTTTTATCCTGACTGTAGCTGTGAACGGCTTCTGTCACGGTCAATTTCAAGTCTTCAGTTTGCCAAGGCTTGCCGATATAGCGGTAGAGTTTCGCGTGCTTGATCGCACTTCCCACAGCTTCAATTGTCGCCTGCCCTGTTAGCATCACCTTGAGAGTTTTGGGAGAAATTTCATGAACCCGCCTCAATAATTCATCTCCTTTCATATCAGGCATCACGTAGTCGGAGATAATTAAAGGAATCTCTTCTCCGTCTTCCATAAGTTCGGCAACTAACTCTAGAGCATCCTCACCTCCTTCCGCAATTTCAATCCGGTAAGTATTGCCTAAAGCATCTTTTAATTCAGCTTTGAGGCTTTTCAGAACCGTAGTTTCGTCATCGACGCAAATAATCACTTGTTTGCTCATAGCGATAAAGCCGTTTTAATGGTTTCAATTAACTCTTCTTCCGACCAAGGTTTGTGCAAGCAACGGTGCAAATCAGCTTCGTCAAATGCTCTTTGAACAGCATCTTCATCTGCTTGACCTGTCAGCATCACTTTAACTATATTCGGAAATTTTTGATGAACGCGAATTAGGAATTCATCTCCTTTCATTCCCGGCATCAACCAATCAGAAACAATCAAGATGATCGCTGTATCATCATCATTAAATTCATCTATCAATTCTAAAGCATCGGCGGGATTTTCCGCTAATTCATAAACGTAGGTATTGCCAAAGGCTGATTTGAGTTGAGTTTTGAGACTTTTCAAAACTACTTTTTCGTCGTCAACGCACAGGATAACAGGTTTAGACATACTTTTTTATTCTCAGCCGTTCTTTGTTTGCCATTGAGTGTATCCTCTAGTTTGTTGGGCAGGCACTGTCCCCAAAAAAACGCATAACGCAAGTTGCAGAAGCGATAAGAGCAATGCCTACCCTCAAAGAGGTTATCCGGGATTGACGGGTATAGAAACGGTAAAAGTCGTTTTGCCAGGAACCGATGCAACTTCGATTGTACCGCGATGTTTTTCAATGATTTTTCTGACAATATCAAGCCCTAAACCTGTGCCTTCTCCCGGTGGCTTAGTTGTGAAGAAAGGCTGGAATATTTTCGAGATAACTTCTTCAGGAATTCCCTTACCGCTATCCGTGACAGCCACTTTGACACGATTGCTTTCTTGAAAAACATCCAGAGTTAATGTACCTTTATTATCCATCGCTTGCAGGGCATTGTGGATGAGATTTGTCCACACCTGATTTAGTTGATCGGGGTAGCAGAGTACAGGTTCAATTTCTTGGAAGTTTCGCAATACTTCTACCCCGTGTTTCAAGTTGTTTTGATAAAGGGTAAGTACGGTTTCTATGCCGTCAACTAAATCCGATTGAATCATCACTTCTGAAGAGTCGTGTCGGGCATAATTTTTCAGAGCAAAGACGACTTTTGATGCTCGATCCGTTGCGGTATTAATTGTTTGGGTGCCTCGCTGGATTTCTGTGAGTTTGTAAGCCATGTCTAAGATTAGCTCGCGATCGGGTTTTTGCAACAGAGACATAAAGTCATCCGCTTCATAAATCCCCATATCTACTAAGGTGTCCGCGATATCATCGGCTTCGTCAATATTTTCATCTTCTAGTTGACCTACCAAAGTTCGCTTTAATTTCCTTTCTTCTTTGGCTGTCAAAGTTATATCTTTTTGCAGCGATTGATTTAATAACATGAAGAAGTTATCGGCTTCTTCGGGAGAAAACGATTGAAAAAGTTCGGGCAAGTTGGAGAGGGTTTGTCCCAAGAATTTGCTCATATTTCCGGCACTCGAACGGATCGCACCCAGCGGAGTATTTAGTTCGTGGGCAACTCCCGCTACTAATTGTCCTAAAGCAGCCATTTTTTCTGAATGAACTAACTCTTGTTGGGTGGTTTGTAGGTCTTCTAATGCTGTTCTAAGTTCTTGGGTTCTTTCGGTAACTTGAACTTCGAGAGTGCGGTTGTATTCGGCTACTAATTTTTCGGATTCTTTGCGTTGGGTAATGTCGGTAAAAGCTGCGATTGCATAATTCACCTTTCCTTTGTCATCATAAATTGGCGTTCCCCAAACTTCGAGCGGAATAGTCCTGTTTGGCTGGTGAATTTCTATATCGTCAGCATTGACACTTGCCCCTCGAAAAGCACACACTATCGGGTCTTTTTCTTGAGGGTATATTTCCCCGCTATCGGCGAGATAAATTTGATATACCTCTCCAATTTCAGCAGATTTAATATCGTCAACCATGTCTTTACCAAGCAAGGATTGAGCCCGAGAATTAACGTAGTAGGGTTTACCGCTGGGTTCTGCTACAAATATCCCCACCGGCACGGCTTCTAAAATTTGGTTGAGTCGGCTTTTACTCTCGGATAATTCAGCATTCAAACTTTGCATTTCCTCAAAAGAAAATTGCAGTTGTTGTGCCATAGTTTGAAATGAGTTAGCAAGTTCGCCAACTTCATCATTCCGGTTTATTTCTACAGTTTTCCCCCACTGACCTTTGGTAATATTTTTTGCTGCTTCATTTAAGTGTAAAATTGGTTTTGTCACCCATCTAGCTGTTAGTATACCGACAATTATAGCTGCCGCCAAAGCTGCAATACACAGCAAAACAGTAGTTTTGTTGTTGGTATTAATTTGTTCCAAGAAATCTGATTCGGGAATAATTACTACAATCAGCCAGTTCAAACCTTTGTCATCTTTTATGGGCGTAACTTGCATGAATTGTAGCTGGTCTTTAATCTTTAACCTAAGCTGTTGGTTTTGCTGAATGTTGTTGAGGTTACCAAAATGCTCTTGCAGGTATTTAGTAGTGAGGCTGATGGTGGCGTTTTGGCTGGCAGTTGCCTGAATTCTTTCTGTCTCTTCACCTTTGATTAAATATACTGGATCTTGCGTTGATGTTGTAATTAATTCACCCGATCGCTCAATAATAAACGTTTGACCAGATTTGCCAATTTTTAACTTTTGGAGGAACTCGTTAACTCGCGAAAATAGTAAGTCAGTGCCTAAAATTGCCTGCAACTGCCCCGATTCGTCGTATAACGGTTGCGCCGCTGTAATTCCCAATCCTTTGCTGGTAAAGTCGGCGTAAATTTTGCTCCAAGTTGCCGTTTGTGCTTCGGTTGCTGCTGTGTACCAGGGACGAACTCGCGGGTCAAATTTAGGTTTTACTTTAACTAAGTTCGTTGGTTCGCCGCGGTTGTTAGCAGCATAATAATTCATGTTGCCGTCTGTAAGCTCGGTGCGTTCTTGCAATAAAAAATTTCCCTCATTAGTGCGCCTCGCGGCAATAAAATCTCCGCCTGGAGTGGCAATATACGTAACGCTTACTGTGTCAAAAGTTTGCAGTTGCTTCCAGAAGTGGCGCTGTATTTGCGGAATGTTTTGCAAGTTGAGATCCCCCAGCTCAAAAGCATTGGCTTTGAATTGATTTAGTTGGTGGGGAAATGCCATGTATGCTTGGATTCTTTCGGAGATGCGATCGCTAATTTCTTCCTGCAATTTGGTAGCAACTTCGTTAACAGCTTGCTGTCCATTGCGAAATGACAAATACCCCACAACTCCGACTGCTGCGAATATTTGCACCACGAATGGAACTACCAGAACTGTTCGCAAAGGGAGGGAGCGAACTGCTTTTACCACTAATCTGCCAGCAGATTTGGTTGGTTGTAAAAATTTGATGTTTGAAGGAGTAGTCATGCTTGGAAAAACTTGTTGCTTAGAAAACACTTTCTGGATTTAATTAGTTGCACCCAACAAGTTATGATTTGTTATCCCAGCACCCTGATTGTGAATTTGGCCTTGCTGTAGTGCACGCAAGCGATTTTTGCTGTATTATAGCAAGCAAATCGTCCGGCAACAGCGATCGCCCCATCTAATACTTCTTGATTGACTTTAGTTACAGGTACTACTGTAGGTGGCCGACATCCACCTTAAAAATTTGGATGCCTACTCGCAAGCATCGCCAGACAGTATTTCCTGTTTCCTCAGTGCTGTCAAAAAAATGATGCTGTAAATACGCAGGCAGTTATCCTGGCGATCGCGCATACAGAAAAAAGCAGACATCCTTTAGATTTGCTATCACGATCGCAGTTTATTTGACAAAACGAATCAAAGGAAAACAACTGTAATTAATTTTACAACCAAATAGAGTGAATATCCGGATTATTTGGGAATTTGTTGCAGTTCCAGTCCTCGACGCAGAACTTCTAGATGTAGGGTGTGGCGTGCATCACCTTACTTGTGGCTATGAGTAGCGTGTAAAATCACTTTTTAGGCTGAGTCCTAAGTTATTAAATTGTAAATACGAGCTGATCGGCAGCTTTGCCCCCGATGGCTCGCAGGAAAAATAAATATATCCTTGCCCCCCCCTAAAGCTACAATTTTTGCTATAAAAACCAGAAAAACGTAATTATGTAAAAGGGAACTTGGGAGCGGATATCCGGATTTTGAGTGCAAAACAAACACTAAATATTCCGGATTTTTTACCTGATAGCTGAAATAAAGATATTCGTCTTTCGGAACACATACATTAGCAATTTGTCTTAATTGTTTAAGCCAATTGGCTTAAATTTTCCTTCTTCAGGTCGCTGACAACAAAAAAGTGCGATCGATCGCTCTGGGCGTGAAATCTACCTAATACAAAATAATATCGAGACTCGTGCGATGCGTGCAAGTGCGATCGCCAGACTCAAGCAAAAAATTAGCACATCTCATGGTAGAATCCTTTGTAATTGGCGATTTCACGTCGGGAAACACATCCGCCAAGCAAACAACTTCCACCGCCCAAAGCCCCCATAGTTCGATCGATAGTCTCATCGCCAGAGACGATATTTTGACCCACCAAGCCCAAAAAAAGGGCAAATACATGACTGCTGTTGTTCCTTCGTGGAATTCCCCACCAGAAAACCTGACATTAGACATCAACGAAATTCATGTTTGGCGCGTCTCTCTGGCTCAAGCGGCATCTTGCGTGCGGACTTTAGCAGAGACTCTCTCTACCGACGAACAGACAAAAGCAGAGCGTTTTCACTTTCCAAAAGATCGATCGCAATTTATTGTGACTCGCGGTGCGCTGAGAGAAATTCTGAGTCGCTACCTGCACATAAATCCCAGCCATCTAAGCTTTGAATACAACCCCTACGGCAAACCCTCTCTCATCGTCGCCCAAAGTGGAGATACCCTGCGTTTCAATTTGTCTCACTCTCACGAACTTGGGCTAATTGCCATTACCAAAAATCGAGATATTGGCGTCGATATTGAACGAATAAATCCCAACTTTCCCTGTCTAGAGATTGCTGAAAAGTTTTTTTCACCATTAGAAAACACCGTGCTGCGTTCTCTATCCAAAAATCTCCAAAACCACGCTTTTTTTGCCTGCTGGACTCGGAAAGAAGCCTACATCAAAGCAGTCGGAAAAGGATTATCTATTCCCCTGAATGAGTTTGATGTGACCCTCACACCAGGAGAACCCGCAGCACTATTAAATGTTGAACAAAACCCCGAAGAATCATCGAAATGGTCTTTAATTGAATTAATTCCCTGTTCAGATATCGTCGGGGCTGTTGCGGTTGCAGGAGATTGCTCGAAACTTCATTGTTGGCAATGGACAGCGAAGTTTTGAGCTATGATTCGTAGTGAACAATGCGAGTCCTTCTAAAAAGGTTCGCAGTGAGGACTTTAGTCCTTCTTCACCTTCAAAGAGAGGACTGAAGTCCGAAGGATCGAACAGTTATTTAGTGCAATACCTAAATGTTTGACCCAGACTTGGATGTGACGTGCGATCGCAAAGTAGTAATACTTCCCCGGAATATTAATTCAGACTTGCGATCGTAGTTTGCTCACCATCACCTCCTATAATTACTTGTGGGTTCAAGTTTTTTTAAGCCCAGATTTAATGATCTCAATTAACTCCGATTCCAACCAAGGCTTATACAAGCACGAATGAAGGTTTGCTTCCTTTTTTACCCTGGCAATAGCAGCTTCATCAGCTTGACCTGTTAGCATAACTTTCACGATTTTTGGGAATTTTTGGTGGATGCAAATCAGCAGATCGTCCCCCTTCATCCCGGGCATTAACCAATCTGATACAATCACCAGAACTTGAGACTCCTCTTCAGTAAGCTCCTCTAGCATTTCTAGAGCATCCATCGCATTTTCGGCCAGTTCATAAGAATATTCAGTACCAAAAGCTGACTTGAGTTGCACTTTGAGACTCTCCAATACAGCGATTTCATCATCAACACATAAAATTACTGGTTTAGGCATTTTACTCTTTACACTAAAAATTGTGACTTGGGAATTGGAGATTGGAAATTGGGAATTGGGAATTGGGAGAAAAAGAAAGCAGAAACAGCTACCCGTCGATCCGTAATACCAGTTTCAAGAAAGAATGCAAATGTAAGCCCGCGATTCAAACCCTGATAGTCATCAGTCATTCCCAATCTCAAATCTCAAATCTCAAATCTCAAATGGTATGACTTCAGTTTTGTGCTACTAATTCCTCGGTAAATAAACTGTAAACGTGGTTTGTCTGGGAAGTGATTTTACTTCTATTTTACCTTGATGTTTGTCAATTATTTGTTTAACAATATGCAACCCTAAACCACTACCTTCCCCTAAGGATTTTGTTGTAAAAAAAGGCTCAAATATTTTCTCTTGAATATCCAACGGTATACCTTTGCCTGTATCGGCAATAGTAATCTTTATCTGCTCACCTGCCTCAATCGCGTCAATAGTTAAAGTACCTTGATAGTCCATAGCTTGTAAAGCATTGTGGACGATATTTGTCCACACCTGATTGAGTTCGTCAGGATAGCAAAGTACAGGGGGTAGTTCTGGAAGGTTCAGCACTATATTCACTCGATTTTTGATTTGATTGTGATAGAGAGTCAACACCGTTTCGATACCATCACCTATCTTGGCTAAACTCTTATCGCTCGACGGTTGACCTCCTGTGTATTCTTTGAGAGCAAATATTATTTTTGCCGCTCTATCTGCTGCTATTGCTATGGTTTGCATACCTCTTTGCATACCGGATATTTTATAAGCACTATCTAAGATATACAAACTATCAGATCTTTTTAACAGTGGCAAAAAAGGCTCTATTTTGTCATAAATTCTCATGTCCACAATCGTATCAGCCAAATCCTCGGGTTTTGCAACTTGTTCGGAGTTAAATTGACTGATAAAAAGCCTTTTCACTTTGCGGTCTTCTTTGGCAGAGAAACTGGGTTTTTCTTGGAGCGACCTATTGATTAATGCTAAAAAAATTTCCGCTTCTTCTATAGATAAAGACTGAAATAGTGCAGGCAACTGCTGTAGAGATTGCTCTAAAAACTTAAAAATGTTCCCCGCCGAAGAGCGAATTGCTCCCAATGGAGTATTGATTTCGTGAGCAATTCCTGCGATTAATTGTCCCAACGCAGCCATTTTTTCTGAATTAATTAGTTCGTTTTGAGTAGACTTTAATTCTAGCAAAGTAGCATTCAATCTCTCATTAGTTTCCGCTAGCTCATCATTTTTAGATTGCAAATTGTTTTGCAGATTTTGTAAACTCAAGTGAGTTGCGACACGAGCCAAAACTTCTTCTACTTGAAAAGGTTTGGTAATGTAGTCTACTCCGCCGACGCCAAAAGCTTTGATTTTATCCAGTACATCGCTCAAGGCACTGATGAAGATCACGGGTATGCCGCGAGTGCGATCGTCCGCTTTGAGCTTTTCGCATACTTGATAGCCGTCGATCACCGGCATATTAATATCCAGCAAAATCAAATCCAAAGCAATGGTTTGGGCAATTGATATAGCTTGGTTTCCATCCCGTGCGGGTCTAACATTGTACCCTTGTTCTGTCAAAATCCCAGCGAGAAGGCGCAAATTAGCTGGAGTGTCGTCAACTACAAGAATATTCGCCGTTGGTGGGACTATTTGCTGGCTGCTCACGATCGCTTAAACTCTCTTGTGTTATTTTTTAGAGCTGTCAATTAAAATCACTATTTTACCGCAGTTCAACTGATTTGCCAAGATAGTCGCGACTTTCACTCAACTGATACCAGTTCAAAAAAAGAATGCGACTCTATGCAGGATCCCAACCCTCATGCCAGTCATTACGAATCTCAAATCTCAAATCGGAAAATGGAAAATCGTATGAGACTGTTCTCTGAAGAGAGGACGCTGCTAGGCACTAGACGCTCATCAACCCGCTGTATGACTGTATTTTTTGTTGCTCAACCCAGGATTTTTGAAAGGAACCTGGTTTCTCGCTCTGAGAGTAAAAAAACCGGGTTCTTGAGATAAGATTATGGACTCAAACCCAAAGCTTTCTTTCCTATTTCCGGTTCATTTATAGTTGGTAATGACCGGAATGTATTCAATTTATTATATTAAATAAAGTCAGAATTACTTTGGGGCAATATTGCGTGCATTTCGTGACAGCGTTGCAGATAATTTTGCGCCACCCTATCTAGGGGATTCTTGCGTACACAATCCGCAAACAGTTCTGCCGCTTCTTGATGTTTAGCAGCAGCGTAATTATACAGTGCTTCGACAAATACGGGTAAAGTTGCTAACTTACGCTCTTTCAATTCAGGTGGATCGGCATCAAAAACTTCGTAAATTGTCATCAAATCCGATTTACCTTTTACTCGAACACAGCCGATATTTCGGATTGAGTAACTTTTGGGATCGGTCAACTGCAAAAAAGTATTTTGAGCGATCAACATCGACACCCCGTAACTTTTCGTCATAGTTTCCAGCCGCGAGGCTAAATTCACAGCGTCGCCAATCACCGTACTGTCCATCCTGTTAGTTGACCCAACTGTTCCTAACATCAATGAACCCGTATTGATGCCAATCCCAATTTTAATAGGTGCGTAACTGCAACTCATGCGATGTTGATTGTATTCAGCGAGACTGTGCAACATAGAAATTGCAGCATTCACGGCATCGCTGGCACTCTGACCGAATAAAGCCATAATTGCATCGCCAATATATTTATCAATAAAGCCGTGATTTTTAATAATGTTTGGCTCCATTCGACTCAAATAGGAATTAATAAAATTGAAATTTTCTTGAGGTGTCAGGCTCTCAGAAAGAGCCGTAAAATCCCGAATATCGGAAAACAATATTGACATTTCCTTTTCCACGCTGTCGCCGAGTCGAACGTCGCTCAAGCTATCGTGGCTTAGCAGCGAGACAAATTCATTCGGCACAAAGCGTTTAGCAGCTTCTGTTAATTTTAATTGCTGTGACAGAGCAACTTCTAACTCCTGATTGATTTTCCGAAGTTCGGCATTTTGTTCTGCTAGTTTTTTATCCTGACTGTAGCTGTGGACGGCTTCTGTCACAGTCAATCTTAAGTCTTCAGTTTGCCAAGGTTTGCCGATGTAGCGGTAGAGTTTTGCCTGTTTGATGGCATTTCCTACCGCTTCAATAGTCGCCTGACCGGTCAGCATCACCTTGAGAGTTTTGGGGGAAATTTCGTGAACTAGCCGCAACAATTCATCGCCTTTCATGTCAGGCATCACGTAGTCCGAGATAATCAAAGGGATTTCATAGCCGTCTTCGAGCAATTCAGCAATTAACTCTAGGGCATCTTTACCTCCTTCGGCAATTTCAATCTCATAAGTATTGCCTAAAGCTTCTTTTAATTCTGTTTTAAGACTTTTCAGAATTGTTTTTTCATCGTCAACGCAAATAATGACTTGTTTGGTCATAATGATAAGGCTGTTTTAATGGTTTCGATCAACTCTGATTCCGACCAAGGTTTCTGCAAACACCGATGGAGGTTGGCTTCGTCAAAAGCCCTCTTGACTGCCTCTTCATCGGCTTGACCGGTCAGCATAATTTTTACTGTTTTTGGAAATTTTTGATGAACTCGAATCAGAAATTCATCTCCTTTCATTCCTGGCATTAACCAATCCGATACAATCAAGATAACTGAGATTTCGTCGTCAGTGAATTCATCAATTAACTCTAGAGCATCGGCGGGACTTTCTGCTATCTCGTAAAGATAAGCATTCCCAAAGGCAGATTTTAGTTGCGTTTTCAGACTTTTTAAAACTACTTTTTCGTCATCAACACACAGGATAATTGGTTTAGACATTTTTGCTAATTAACTAAGTTTTAGGAGAGATTGACAGGTAGAACAACTGTAAAAGTAGTTTGGCCTGGAACAGATTCAACTTCTATTTTACCGCGATGTTTGTCAATAATTTTTCTGACTATATCGAGACCCAGACCGCTGCCTTCTCCGGGGGGTTTTGTGGTGAAGAATGGAGCGAATATTTTGGGCATTACTTCGGATGGAATTCCGGCGCCGCTATCTGTAACACCGACTTTGATATTGTTGCCTTCCTGAAGGATATCCAGAGTTAATGTGCCTTGATTGTCCATCGCTTGCAGGGCGTTGTGAATCAGATTTGTCCATACTTGATTGAGTTGGTCTGCATAGCACATTACGGGCGGTATTGTTTGGAAATTGCGGATGACTTCGACGTTGTGTTTGAGGTTATTTTGATACAGGGTGAGTACGGTTTCTATGCCTTCGGTTATATTAGATGCAGCCATCGTTTCTGATGAGTCGTAACGGCCATAGGTTTTCAAGGCGAATACGACTTTAGAAGCGCGATCGGCTGCGGTATTGATTGTTTGGGTTCCTCGCTGGATTTCGGAGAGTTTGTAAGCCATTTCTAAGATGCGATCGCGATCGACCTTTTGCAGCAGAGACAGAAAGTCGTCAGCCTCGTAAATCCCCATATCTACCAAAGTGTCGGCGATCGCATTCGCTTCGTCAATATTTTCGTCTTCGAGTTGACTAATCAAAGCCCGCTTTAACTTCCTTTCTTCTTTAGCTGTTAAAGTCAGATCTTTTTGTAGCGAGCGATACAGTAGTGTGTTAAAACTTTCAGATTCTGCGGGGGAAAGCGACTGAAACAGTGAGGGCAAATTGGTGATGGTTTGCTCTAAAAAAGTAGTCATACTTCCGGCACTCGATCGAATTGCGCCCAGAGGAGTATTCAATTCGTGGGCAACTCCGGCGACTAATTGACCTAAAGCTGCCATTTTTTCCGATTGAATCAGCTCTTCTTGAGTGGTTTGCAGGTTGTCTAAGGCTGTTTTGAGCTCTTGGGTTCTTTCGGTGACTTGGACTTCGAGAGTGCGGTTGTATTCCGCTACCAATTTCTCGGCTTGTTTGCGCTGGGTGATATCGGCAAAAGCTGCGATCGCATAACTCACCTTTCCTTTATCATCATAAATGGGCGTTCCCCAAACCTCGATCGGAATAATCCTGTCAGACTGGCGAATTTCCATATCATCAACGTTAACGCTGGCTCCCTTAAAAGCATTAGCAAGGGGTTCTTTGTCTGCTGGATAAAGTTCGTTGGTACCTGCCAGATAAGCTTGATAAATCTCTCGAAGTTCTGACTCAGTATTAGCGATGATGCCTGTACCTAATAAATCCTGAGCGCGAGAATTAACATAGTAAGGTTTGCCACTAGACTCGGCGACAAATATACCCACCGGCACTGCTTCCAAAATTTGGTTTAATCGACTTTCACTCTCAGACAATTCGGCATTCAAAGCTTGCATTTCTGTGAAAGATACTTGAAGTTGCGCCGCCATACTATTAAATGAATTGGCAAGTTCCCCGACTTCATCGGATCGGTTGAGCGTTACACTTTTGCCCCATTCACCTTTAGCAATATTTTTGGCAGCCTCGTTCAAAGATAAAATTGGTTTTGTCACCCATCTAGCCGTAACAACGCCAACAATTATCGCGATGACAAAAGCAGCAGCGCACAACAAAATAGTCGCAGTATTGTTGGCATTAATTTGTGCCATAAAATCCGCTTCGGGAACCACCACCACAATTAACCAATCCAATCCTTTGTCATCTTGCCAAGGCAGAACTTGTAAAAATTGTTTTTTCCCCTCAACATCAAATTCTAGTGACTGCGCCGTTTTCAGAGATTGAAACTCGTTAAAATTAGCTCGTAAATATTTAGCCGTGGTTTGAGTGAAAGTATTTTTACTGTCAATTGCTTTAACTCGTTCGGCTCCGTATTCTTTGTTGATGGTATGAAACGGTCTTTCTCCTGTCGAAGTTGCGACTAACATTCCGGATCGCTCGACAATAAAAACCTGTCCAGTTTCGCCGATTTTTAAGCTTTGCAAAAACTTACCAATGGTGGACAAATTAATATTAGTTAGCAATACCCCTTGCAATTTGCCTTGTTTGTCGTAGAAAGGCATAGATGCGCCGAGATAGGCAGTAATGCCAGCCGTATTGGGATAAATCTGACTCCAGGTGGGTTTACCAGCAGCTACCGCAGCTTTGTACCAGGGGCGAGTGCGCGGGTCAAAATTAATTTTGTTGTTTAATACTGCGCCGATTTCGCCGGATTCATTGGTGGCATAGGTGCGGAAATCATAGTTACTTGCTGCTGTCGATACTCTCCAAGTCAGCGATCCGTTGTCGAGCCTTTCTGCCCCCAAGTTGTCTCTTTGTTCTAATCCTAAACCGGTAAAAGTGAGGGTGTCAAATATCTGAAGCTGCCGCCAAAAATGACGCTGTAAAACAGGTACATCTTCCAGGTTGAGGGTGCCGAGTTCGATCGCAACAGCATTGATCTGGTTGACCTGATGGGGTACAGTCAGGTAAGCACCGAGATTCTGTTGGACGCGGCTGCCTACTTCTGTCATTAGTCGATCGGCAATTTCGTTGACTGCCTTCTGTCCGTTTTTAAATGAGAGATATCCTACCAGTCCCACCGCCGCGAACAGTTGCAAGACGAAGGGAACTATCAGAACTGTTCGCAGGGTTCGGGAGCGAGCAGTTTTTGCGGCTTCGGTGGCAGTAGATGGGGTTTTGTTCACAACGTTAGTGCTGGATCTAATTAGGATCGGGATTGTTTTGAGTTCAGAAATACTTGCAGGCGGGCGACATCCACCTGCAAAAAATTGACGGCCCGCCCAAATCGCCATGCCGTATTTCGCTCTCTTTGGGATGCACAGGAGTTGAGAAACCGATTTAGCAACCAGATTCGTCGCTGTCAAACCAAGATTTGTTGTAAAAACCCGGTTTCTTTTCGTAAGTTTTATTCTGGTTATTCCGTCTTGCCAGAGTCTGCTGATTTTTGAGGTGCAACTTTTGAACAGAAGCGTGCACCGCTCGACTCTACAACATTTTTTAGTGCATGAATGAATAAATACAAACGCCTGCTTTCGATTCTACAATAAATAGAGGTAATATTGCGAGCGCTGGGTCATTTGTTGCACTTTTTAAGTCAAAGTGCCGGGAGTGCAAGCTTTGGGCTGTGGTGGTAATTTATCGATCGTACAAATTCATAGCAGAAGCCATAAGCCATAAGCCATAAGCGATCGCCTGCAAGATGCCCAATAGCAGTAAGGTGCAGACACAAGCACCCGACATACTTAGGTTTTCGATTGACGGATTTGAGCGCAAAGGACGATCGCCCTTTGCGCTCAAATTGAAACTAAGTCAACGGCTGCGAATTCACCCGCCGAATTGCCACCACCGCAGGTTTAGGTGGATTATTAACTGTTTTAAGAGGCCAATTCGATCCTACGGGCACTTTTCGAGTCTGCAAAAATTCCTTACCATCAATAGTCTTCATGGCAAAATTGCGATCGTCTGCCGCCATATCCTGCCGCATTCCGTTAATTTCTCCTGGATGCTGAATTGACAAAAACAAAGTCTTTTCATCCTCAGTAAAAAACGGCCCAGTAGTTTCGCACTCCATCGGCCCAATTCCAAACAAAAAAGCCTCCCCAGCATTGGGGCCAGAAGCCGGCAAAAACCAAATTGCATTGTTACCATACAAACCGCGCAAATTAGATTGGCTAATCGGTTTCCCATCTTTATCAACTCGGCCCGCAGCAACAGGTGCATTCAGTTTGTCAGAAGACATATCATTTACCATCCAAACATTGCCACCCTTGTCAATCAGTAAATTATCTGGATTAGAAAAACCCAATCCGCCCGAAGCCGGTTCGCCACCCGTCGCAAACATTTTCCACTGAAAAGTCATTGCAGATGGCTCGTTACCCTCTTCAACTAAGCGCATAATCCAGCCGTATTCGTAAGATTTGCCGTCCTTCCCTTGAAAAATTCGCAAATCCGGCCCGCCGTCGCTATCGCTGGCAGAACCGGAAGTAAAGGTAATGTAGAGAGAACCATCAGGAGCAATTTCAGTGTCTTCGGGACGAGCAGTGCAAGTAGCTCCTGCCGCACTTGCGGCATAATGAGCATCAATTAAAATTGCACCTTGTTTTTCCTTAGCTGTGCCTTCGTAGAGGTCATTTAAAGTCTTGAATTTTTGTTTAAAAGCAACTGCTTCTGCATCTTTTTCGACTTTGACAAAACCGCCTGCGGGACGCAGCGGCAAATTAATCATTCCGCCTCCATGAAGGCTAGGCAAATCTGGATTGACAGGCGTGTCAGTTTTTAATGGAATCCACCTACCGGTGCCGTCAGCGTTAAACTTGGCAGCATAAAGCATTCCGTCTGTCAATAGCTGGGAATTAGCTTTATCTTTGGGGTTTTTAACTGCGTTTTTGCTGACGAATTTGTAAATATGTCCGCTGCGCCGATCGCACCCCGAGTAAAATGCTAATGGTTTTCCGGCTACTACGCGAATGCCTACAGCTTCGTGGCGGCAGCGTCCCAGCCAAGTGTGTTTGGTGCCGTAGTCCTTGGGGTTAGCCGGATCTACTTCTACCATCCAGCCGTATTTATTACCCGCCAAGCCGAAGACATTCCCTAAACCGCCAATTTCTTCCTTATCTATGTAGAAATTTTTATTGCTTGGATCGAAGGATGTACCGTCTGCAAACACAGGTTCCGGTACGAAATTCTGGATGTTTTCTTCCGCACTAAAAACCGTTCCCCAAGGCGTAGTCCCGCCCGCACAGTTATTAAAAGTGCCGATGATTTTTGCGCCCAACTTGTCCGAGTAGCCTTTACCTTTTTTGTTGAACACGGCTACCGCCGGGCCGGTGGATTTGAGGTAGCGCCCGTCTTCTAGGCCGGAAATACCCGTAATTCGGCGATCGGCTGGAGAATGCGTTCTTACCCATTTGCCATCATCATTTATTTTGATAGAAATTACCCCGATTCCCACCTCAATTAAAGCTGCTTTTGACACTTCCGCAACCATTTTTTTTGTCTGGTCTTTTTCCGACGCAGAAAAGGCATTGACTCCCACTTTTCCGGCGGAGGTAGCTGCCGCTTCTAACTTAGCAAAAGGCAGAGATTTCCCAATAACTTTTTGATAAGTTTGTATCCAGGGCTTGGCACTGATGTACTCGAAATTAACAGTTAGCAATCCCTGATTTTTGCCAGTTTCTACAAAGGAGAGATAGTCATTGTTGTAGCCGAAGTGAGAATCGCCCACTTTGTCTCCCCAAGCAGCTACGATATCGTAGGTAAAGCCTTCTGGAAGCAGGAGGTCGTCGGCTACTTCGTAAGCGCTGTAAGCTTGCATTTGCTGCTGGGTGGACGCACTGCTAATGGGGATGAATTGTCCAGTTTCTGTTAAGGTGCTGCTGGTTAGTAAAGGCATCGGCCCTTTGACTGGTTGGAAGTTTATGCCTCGTGCCATATTATCCACACTCTTGGCAGAGTTAACTGGCGGTGAGAAGGGCATGGCAAATTTTTGTTGGCAAGAATTGAGTGCAACACTACCGCCCGTTGCACCCAAGAAAAGTAGGAATTATCGACGCTTGATAGTCATAGGTAAAAAAATGGTTAAGGACTAATTATCCGCAGACTATAAACTCAATTGACGGTCATTTTTTTGAAAGGTATGTTGTTGGGCTTTAGCCCCGTTTATCTATACGTCTCAAGAGGGCTGAAGCCCAACAACGTACCTATGCACTCGAACACTAATCTCTAGCTTTTTGTAACACAATTTGCTGGACTTAAGAATATATTCCAATTTAATAAAGGTATGTAGTTGGGCTTTAGCCCCGTTTATCTATACGTCTCAAGAGGGCTGAAGCCCAACAACGTACCTCATCAATAATTGCCCCATACATACAAATAAGGACACAACATTGTTGTATCCCTACCTACGTCATATTTAACTCGAACTTGTAACCATACAACAGATTAAAACAATCAACCAAATCGATAGCCGAACCCCCGTACTGTAATGATATATTCCGGTTGACCCGGATCGATTTCCAACTTTTCGCGCAGCCAGCGGATGTGAACATCTACTGTTTTGCTGTCTCCGATAAAATCTTGACCCCAAATTTTTTCCAGCAACTGATCGCGAGACCAAACTCGCCGGGGATTACTCATAAATAGTTCTAGTAAGCGAAACTGTTTAGGAGAAAATTTTACTTCAATACCGTGAACCAAGACGCGGCACTCTTCAGGATACAGAGTTATGTTCTTATATTGCAGCATCATCGGTTGTGGCAACTGACCGAGGCGCTGGCGCCGCATCAGTGCCCGACACCGGGCGATAAACTCCCGCATTCCAAAAGGCTTGGTGAGATAATCATCCGATCCGGCTTCTAGATAAAAAGCGCAGTTGTTTGCACTTCCTCTAGCACCGATAATCAAAATAGGAACGGGATTTCCTTGATGTCGTAACATTCGACACAGATCTAAACCATTAATTGAGTCCATAATTAATAGGTTGAAACCGAATTCACCGTGGTATGACGAGGAAGCTTGCACAGAAGGCAGAGCGTTGCGCCCGTCGCTAGTAACCACCACCTCATAGCCCTGTTCTTTCAGAGCTAAAGCTAGCATTTCCCGCAACAGGTCTTCACCTTCGAGTAACAAAATGCGGCCGGCTTGTCCAACAGCCAGCCTTGAAGGACTTTCGCTTAATTCAGCAGAAGACATAAATATCAGTGGGAGTTGTGTTTGTATGTGGCTAGCGGGAGGTGCCTTCTTCAGTAGCTGAGGCACTCTAGCGCTGCGATCGCTTTTTATGAACGATCGACTATTCAATCACTTATAATCTTTCGCCAGTCCATCCGACAGACATACGCTCGACTATTTCTACTTGCTCGTGCAAGAAATATAGCCGTTGAGCAGTTGCGATAGCTGCGCTGTCTGCCTCCGTCCAGGCGTTAGAAGCCTGGTCATTGTTCGGGGTCGGTATTACTTGGTAAAACATTGCCCGCTTTTAATTGACCAGGTTACACCCAATCTATAGGGAGATGGCTTTATCGTACAGGCAAAAGGTTATCAAAAGGTAAAGTTTTAGTAAATAAATGGTTAATTTATTAAAGATGAGTAATGTTGTTCTTAAAGTTTAACCGAACCCTACAGCTTTGGTTGAAGATACAATCTCGATCGGATTTACGCTCGAAAACTTGGTAACTGGAAAAATATTGGGCTAAATTAACGATTAATCTGGCAATCTGACGGGTTTTTGAGGAATAGTGTTTTGTGGGTTGGACGCGAGCTTGGTGGGTTGGACGCGAGCTTGGTGGGTTGGACGCGAGCTTGGTGGGTTGGACGCGAGCGGGGACGCTCGCACTAAAAGCAGATCGCCCTACAACTGACCCAGGCCCGCTACGATCGACAATACGAAGTAAAAATTCTGTAGATTGCCTATAATGTTGCTGCATTTGAGTACCTGGCCCGAGGTTGAAGCTTATCTTGAGAGCTCCCGAGGCATAATTATCCCGATCGGCTCCACCGAACAACACGGGCCCACCGGTTTAATCGGAACTGACGCGATTACTGCTGGTGCGATCGCCCAGAGTGTCGGAGAAGCAGCCAATGCCTTAGTCGGCCCGACAATTAATGTCGGCATGGCTTTGCACCACACCAGCTTTCCCGGTAGCATCAGCCTCCGACCGCAGACCCTAATTCTCGTAATCAGAGATTATATCACATCTTTAGCAAAAGCTGGATTTGAGAAATATTTCTTTATTAACGGTCACGGCGGCAATATTGCCACGATGAAAGCAGCATTTTCCGAGACATACGCGCATTTGTCTGATTTGAATCTAGCAAATGCCGATCGAATCCAGTGTCAAATCGGCAACTGGTTCATGTGCGGTTCAGTCTACAAACTCGCCAAAGAATTGTACGGAAACCAAGAAGGTTCCCACGCCACCCCCAGCGAAGTTGCTGTAACCCAGTACCTTTATCCAGAAGCAATCAAGCAAGCACCGCTTTCGGAAGAAGTTGGATCTGGGCACAAAATTTATAGTGCTGCTGACTTCCGCCGCCGATTTCCCGACGGGAGAATGGGTTCAAATCCTGCCTTAGCAACTCCCGAACATGGCCAACAATTTCACGATTTAGCAGTCAAAGAATTGACTAACAATTATTTGGAGTTTTTAAACTCAGATTAACAATTGCGTGAACTTGATAAATCTGGTTTCGATCCGAAGCCAGATATCCCTAAATCTCGCTTAAAAAGCAGGGCGGTTTTATAGAAGTTACGTTGTTGGGCTTTAGCCCAAAGGTACGTTGTTGGGCTTTAGCCCAAAGGTACGTTGTTGGGCTTTAGCCCTCTTTATATATATGTCTAAAGAGGGCTGAAGCCCAACAACATACCTTAGACACGAATGCTAGGCAGCAGCTTCCTCTTCAGCTTCAGCTTCAGGTGCATCTGGGACATCTTGCTTGATCGTCAAATAGCGAATCACCTCTTCGCTCAGACGCATCGCGCGTTCCATAGGAAAAATTGCAGCGCCCGGAGCTGTATAGTTCATTTGAACGTATACCCCGTCGCGGTGCTTGCCGATTTCGTAAGCCAAGCGACGCTTGCCGCGGTGCTGAGTTTCGATATTTTCAGCACCTTGATCGCGCAAAATTGTTTGATATTTCGCGATCGCCTGGTCAGTCATTTCTTCACCCAAGTCAGGGCGCAGAATGTACATTGTTTCGTAAATAAACGGTTTCATGGCAATAATTCCCTTATGGACAACAAGGCTTCTCATGAAGCAAGGACTTATCATCATATACCAACTATGAACAATCTCAAAACTAAAAAATCAAATTCCCCAAACCGCAGTCGATCGTCGTGGAGTACGCTGTGGATCTATGGGATGATGAGCGCGATCGCACTTTTAATGCTCTTCCCCTTGCTGTGGCTGCTCAGTACATCCCTCAAGTCCCCCAGCGAAAACATCTTTCAATATCCCCCGCAACTGTGGCCGCAACAGCCAACCCTCGAAAACTTCATCAAAGTGTGGCAAACCAACCCCTTCGGGCGCTACCTGTTCAACAGCACCCTGATTGCAGGCCTCACAGTCAGCATCAATGTTTTGTTTTGCGCGCTTGCGGCTTACCCCTTAGCCAGACTTAACTTTCGCGGCCGCGAAGCCATTTTAATTACAATTATTTCCACAATCATGATACCCTTCCAAATAGTCATGATTCCGCTGTACATTTTGACAGTACAACTCGGATTAAAAAATAGCTATTTAGGCGTAATATTTCCCGGACTAGCCTCAGCCTTCGGCATATTTTTATTGCGGCAAGCATTCCTAGCAGTTCCCAAGGAATTAGAAGAAGCCGCCCGCATCGACGGCTGCACCGAATTAGGCATTTGGTGGCACGTGATGATTCCGGCAATTAAGCCGGCTTTAGTTACTTTAGGAATTTTTGTATTTATCGGTTCTTGGAGCGACTTTTTGTGGCCGCTGCTAGTTTTAGACAGACCCGAATATTACACGTTACCTTTAGGTGTAGCGAATTTAGCTGGAACATTTTCTTTGGATTGGCGTTTGGTGGCGGCGGGTTCGATTATTTCCATTATTCCAGTTTTAGGACTGTTTTTGCTGTTGCAAAAATACATTGTGCCGACAGAAACTGCCGCCGGAGTCAAGGGATAGAATTACGGAATTGGGCATTGGGCATTGGGCATTGGGCATTGGGCATTGTTAGTCTAAAATTCTTCCTTCTTCCTTCTTCCTTCTTCATACAACTCACAAAATTTATTTTTTATGTACGAACTGCCAGAGATCCGGGGGATTGTTGACCGCGCTGCGATCGTAGATACGATCGTAGGCTTTGCAAATGCGATCGACGCCAAAGACTGGGAGAAATTGCGATCGCACCTAGCGGACGAAATAGATATCGACTATTCTGACTTTCGGGGTGAAAATCCCAGACGAATAACCGCAGAAGAATATATAAAACAGCGGGTAGAGGGACTTGCAGGTTTGCTAACGCTGCACGTCAGCACGAATCATGAAGTAACTATTCATCACAATACAGCCAAATGTCAGTCTGCATACCAAATTTATCGACTTGACCCCAGTCGCCAAGCTGGAGAGAATCGGCTGGATACAGCAGGAAACTATTTTCACTCTTTGATTCAAACAACAGACGGACATTGGCTGATTGACGGAATCAAGCAAACTGTAGTAATTGTCAGCGGCAATCCTCAGGTTCACGGTGCTCTTCGCGCTACATATTAAACCATTTTAGATTTTAGATTTGGGGATGATTTAACCTTAAATAGGTTCGTAGTGAGGACTTCAGTCCGCATAAAATCAGAGGACTGAAGTCCTCACTACGAACCTAATAACGGTATTTTTACTATAGTAAATCTCTCCAAAAATCTAACTTGCAAGTCTCTACCTCGGAGTAAAAACTGCACTAGGATAAGCAATCCGCTTGTGATTGAACTGTTCCCAAACCCGCACAAAAATCTCCGCAATTAAAGACATATTCTCCCGAGTCAAACCCGAATCCAGTAACTGATTATCCTGCCAGCGCGCCCGCAAAATCCGATTAACCATATTCAAAGCTTCCTCATGAGTGGCATCCTTGAGCGATCGCAAAGCAGCCTCACAAGAATCCGCCAACATCAAAATTCCAGTTTCCCGCGACTGCGGAATCGGCCCGTCGTAGCGAAAATCCTGCTCCCTCACTTCCCGGTTTTCGATTGCTAACTTTGAATTGTCCGCAGCAGCCAAAGTAATATTTAAATTTTCAGGTTCTTTTGCAGCAATTTGCTGCGCTTGATGGTAGAAATAAGCAATTAACATTGTGCCTTGATGTTCAGGAATAAACGCCTGAATCGCCTTCGGCAATCGATGCTTGCGCGCCATCACCATCCCCTCAGTAACGTGCTTTTTAATAATTTCGGCGCTCGCCCAAGGGTTATTAATTTCATCGTGTTTGTTGCCCCCGCCCATTTGATTTTCGCAAAATCCGCTTGGGTCGTGCATTTTTCCAATATCGTGGTATAGCGTACCAGCTCTAACTAACTCAACATTGCAGCCGAGTTCCCTCGCCGCAGCCTCCGCCAAACTAGCCACAAATAGCGTGTGCTGAAAAGTCCCCGGAGCTTCGGCAGCCAACCTCTTTAACAGCGGGCGGTTGGGATTGGCAAGTTCCGCTAGCCGGATCGGGGTAATCAAGTCGAAAACGTGTTCTAAATAAGGGCTGATGCCGATCGCCACCACGCTCCAAGCCAAACCAGCCAAACTTTGGCAACCCACCGTACCGAGTACGACGTACCAAATCGCACCGGCAGCAGCGCTAGCAATCAAAGTCCCCACCAGATAGACGCTGCCCTGAGTCAAGCCGACAGCCACGCCCAGAAGAGCCAATTCCTCGCGCGATCGCAACCGCCCGGCCATAAAAGCGCCCAGCAATCCCCCCGCCGCGCTAGCCACCAAATGAATCAACTCTACATCCAAGCCAATGGGTAGCAGCGCCGACAGCAGCCCCACCACAGTCACTCCCACCGCCGAACCGTAGAAGCCGCCTGCTAAAATCCCGATCGCGGGTAAAGTCGTCCAAGGCAGCCCCAAACTCACCAGCACCGGCGCGCTCAAAGTCAGCAGCAGCAACAGCAAATGATCTCTCCGGCGCAAGCGGTAGTGCCTTTCTACCAGCAACACGATCGCAATAGCCCCCGCGACTAAACAAACAAAACCCGCCAGCCCCAACCAATTTACACCCCGCCGGCTCAAACCAAAATAGTCCAGCAATACAAAATCTTGCTGCGCGATAAGTTTTCCTTCTGCAACAATAATATCGCCCTTCTCTACGGCGATCGTCACCGGTTTCACCTTTTGCGCGGCCAATTCCGCTAGCTGTTTGGTTTCCTCGGGATCTCTCACCAGATTTGGCTGCAAAATCGCACTTAAAGCCTCAACCGCCAAAGCTTGGGACTCTAACGGCACTTCGTCTGCGACTTGCAGCTTCACAGCTTCTTTCAAAATCTCTTTTGGTAACCCCTGCGGGATACCTTGAGCCAGCATCATTTTTGCCACCCGACTCATACCCGTTTGGGTTTTCTCCCAAGCTGCATCCGACAAATCAAACAGGGAAGTATCATAAATCTTTCGGAGCGCGGAAACCGACGGTTTTTCAAGCGCCTCCACAGCATTGGCATAGCGCCCGCGAGCCTCGGAAATACTATCTGTCAGGCTTTGAAAATCTGCTGCTCCGACCGATCGGCTGTAAGCTTGCAGTTGAGCAATCGCATCTTGCTGAGACTTGTTATCCGTCGGTGCAGCAATTGCCGGGGAATTCAAATTCAACCGCTCAAAATTTGCACTGTTGTCCCCTGCTTGCGCCAAAATCGATCGCCACTCCCACTCCGGACACCCCCTCAAGTAAACCTGAGCCGCATTTGAGAGCGCCGAGGGCGGCGCAAATGGAAACGGGCTTACCGCCCGCCGGAGTTGGCTCCCCTGTTGCCAAAATTGTTGCAATTCTCGCTCGATTTGTCGATCGACCGCGCGATCGAGCATTAATATCGGTACAGCCCCGATTCGTGCTGATGAACGGTGTTCTTCAGTAGTTTTGTGATCGGGGATGCTAACACTAGCAGGAGCCTTAATCGTCTGAGGAGCTTTCGTCCCCACATCCAATTTCGGCTGGTTGTAGAAGCGGTGGCCAAGAGTGCTGCTGAGCGAAACTACTGCTACCAGGGCCAACATCGGGGAACGAGCCTGATTTTTGAGGCTAGATTTTGAGGTTTTACTTGTCAATCTAATGAAAGTCTCGGGCCCAGGCCATTTCTGGGGCAAAAAACGGCTCAGGAGAGGCCCGCCAGGGCGATCGGCATCTGTTTTACTGTCACCATTTTGCACTTGAGCAATGTGTTGGCGCAGCGAGCGCGTAGCCCCTAGCTGCTCAATCTGTCGCATTAATGAGGAGAGCGTATTCATTTGTGTCGAAGATATATCACTGTTACTCAGCAGCTTTGTCAGAAATTCTGACTGTGCATCTTGATTGAGTTTATCCGAACTACCGTACCTGAATATTCAAAACTAGCAGGCTAACTTACCGGACTCTCGACAGCCGTTCGATTTCCTAAGTGTCGCCAACAACGCCAGCAGTGTCCTCAAGCTTCTGCTGCTTATTTCCTGCCCTTGTCTATCTCAAACAGCTCTCGTGCGGTGTGGCTAAAAACCCGCTTTCTCGGTCGATTCCTAGTTTCCCAATCCTATATTTTCCTAGAAATCTGGTTTGAGGAAGCAAGCACCTCCGATTTAAGTTGTTACTTGTTAATTTTTAATTGTCGCTCTCCTTTGGCTGTCACTTGTCACTTGCTAATTGCTAATTGTTAACTGCTAATTCTTAATTTCTAATTTCTGCTTTCCCCTCCTGTTCAAAGCTCCCAACTTTATATTTTTCGAGGTCTAATGACATAAGGTGCAGCCACTGCGCGGGCTAGGGCTGCGGAATCGGGCCCCGCCGAAGGGTTGTAAACTCCAGCCCAAACTGCAAACAGGTTACTTGCTAACTCCAAAATTTTTGCATCGCTGCCCGTTCCCCACAGGGAGGGTTCTCGGCCCTCGACTAGCGGCTGCGATTCAACCGCCGACAATACTTGTCGCCATTCTACAGGAATCGCAGCAGCGCCATTGTAGGCTCCTGACAAAGCTCCCGTCAAAGCGCAGGTGAGTTGTCCGGCTATCCCGCTACGGGCGGCCCGCACTACTGACAAGCGTAAGTCTTCTGGGGTGCTCAAGAAGCAGTAGAAAGCTAGGGCAATGGGAATAAAATTTCCTGGATTGACATTTGAGTGAGTTTCTGATTGTTTCTCGCCCTCTTCTGGTTTTCCTCGCAAAGCTGTGGCGCTTTTGCACAGGTGAGTGGTGGCTGTTTCTAAATCGGCTCCCTGTTCTAGTAGTATTTGCACTTGCCGCAGCAACTCGGTTAAGGCAGTATCTATGTTTAGGTAGGCAATGGTTTGTTCGATCGCTGTCCCGGGGTCAAGTCTTTGTTTGAGCGATCGGGCGATCGCATATCCTATAGCTAACACTGCTGTCTGCAACTGTGCCTTATTTTCGTTGGGCAAAACATCTGTCGCCAGCATGATTTTTTCTCGCAGCTTGGCCTTATTTTCGTGAAAAAACATCACGCATGGCAGCGCAGCAACCGCAGCTTCACAAGGGTTAAGCAGGCTTTGAAACTCTGTGTTTGGAGAATGGTATATTTCCGACTTTGCCAATACTTCCCAAGTATCGCGCCAATCTTTTAAATCTAAACCGTTACACCGAATTAAACTTTGAGCGCACGCTACTGCAAGTCTCCCGCATTCGGAATATTTGCCCCTGAGTATTTTGGTGTTGGGAGAATTCAAGGCTAATATTGCGCCATTCAGGGTAAATTGTTGGTGTTTTGTCAGTTGTAAAATCGGCTGCAAGTCTTCGGTTTGGGGGAGGATACCCGCTAGTTGCCTCTGGTATTGCAGGCCTATAGAGTCTCCTAAAACTGCCCCCAGGATGGTTCCTTGAAACTTGCTCAACAGGGAATGCCGCATTTGAATTTAACTCAAGTTGCTACTAATTGGTCAGTTGTCAGTGGTCATTGGTCAGTGGTCATTGGTCAGTGGTCAGTGGTCAGTGGTCAGTGGTCAGTGGTTATTATGGTTATTGGTTATTGGTTATTGGTTATTGGTTATTGGTTATTGGTTATTGGTTATTGGTTATTGGTTATTGGTTATTGGTTATTGGTTATTGGTTATTAGTTATTAGTTATTAGTTATTGGTTATTAGTTATTAGTTATTAGTTATTGGTTATTGGTTATTTTTTGCTTCGTCATTATTATTATTACCCATTACCCATTACCGATTCCCCATTACCCATTACCGATTCCCCATTACCCATTACCGATTCCCCATTACCCATTACCGATTCCCCATTACCCATTACCCATTACCGATTCCCCATTACCGATTCCCCATTACCCATTACCCATTACCGATTCCCCATTACCCATTACCCATTACCCATTACCGATTCCCCATTACCCATTACCGATTCCCCATTACCCATTACCGATTCCCCATTACCCATTACCCATTACCCATTACCCATTACCCATTACCCATTACCCATTACCCATTACCCATTACCCATTACCCATTACCCATTACCCATTACCCATTCTTCTGATTAATTTGAATTCAAGCCAAACATATAAGGGCTGGTTTTCCATCTAAAACCGGCCCTCATCCGATCTCGAAAATCGGTGAAATTTTAATTTTTAATCACATAACTAACTAGAGCTTGTAGCCCCAGCCGATAACTTTCTGAGCCAAAACCGCTGATTTGCCCGATCGCCACCGCCGCGATATACGAGTGGTGCCGAAAAGCTTCCCGTCGGTAAATATTGCTCAAATGAACTTCCACCGCAGGGATATTCACAGCGGCGATCGCGTCTCTAATTGCCACACTCGTATGAGTATAAGCTCCAGCATTAATCAACAAGCCTTGGTGCTGCCCTAACATTGAGTGAATTGCATCCACCAAAACCCCTTCATGATTCGACTGCTGAATAGAGACTTGCACCTGGAGGGCTTGCGCTTCTCGTTCTAGCAACTTGTTGATATCATTTAAAGTCGCAGAACCATAAACTCCAGGTTCTCGCTGACCCAATAGATTCAGATTAGGGCCGTGAAGTACCAGGATATTTAACAATTTTAAAAATTCCAGCGCAACAAAATTTATGAGATTTTTGAGAGTTTTGACTTGGGATTTAGAACCAGTCTTCAACCTCAAACCTCAAACCTCAGATTTCACATCTAGTCCCGACTACCGGCGATGCCTGGGTTGGTTGACTGGAATAGGAATCGGTTCGAGTTCCGGTTGAGCTTCTGGACTCAGCAGTCCTTCTATCAGCTTGCGAACCCATTCTTTAATTTGTTCCAGCACCTTTTCAATGTCTTCCATTGAACGGATAGCTCCTTTTTTTATAGTCTAGATTGGTGACGCTCCTACTCTGAATCAAAGATTACAGCGTAGGCATCTGAGTCCTGTTAAGGATATCGAGATCTTCCTTCGAGGTACTCCAAAATGTTTCTCTCGCTCGGCGTTTTATAGTGAGGAACACGTCCAGCCCCACTGTTTTTGCACTAGATCAAGGATTGTTTGTTCAGGCTGTGAAGATTTAAGAGTCCTACGGAATCGGTTAACCTTCTATCCTTCACAAACCTGGCTTTCATCCCACCCCAAATCAAAGATTAGGTCGTGGGGATTCCCGCCGAGCTAGCTAAACCGACGGCTAAATCCCTGAAAATAAGCAAGCACGACTTTGAAACCAAAGGTCAAACTTGCTTTCTCGCTTGCTGGTTGTTGGGAGCAACGCTTTTAAGCAAAGGAGAGAATCAGTGTATTTGCCAATCAGCCCTGTCTTATTATCATAACGAATCTTTACAGATAATCAATAGGCAAGGGGAAAATTACTGAAATATCTCGGACTGCAATTATTAAATAAAGCTTAAGCTTAAGGATGAGTATTGACAATTGACAAAGTGTTAGAGGTTTTCTACGCTTTTGCCAATAATAATTTACGCCGGAGCCGATCGAGCGCCGTACAACTACTCAGATTTCTAATCCAATCGCGAGTGCGGGCATAGCCGAAACGGTATTCAAAACTTTCAGTCTCGCCCTCGGGGCCCGCTAAACCGATATAAACCAGTCCGACAGGTTTAGCATCCGTGCCGCCTCCTGGGCCCGCGATGCCTGTAATGCTCAATCCCCAAGTGGTGTTGAGACTGGCGCGCACTCCCGCAGCCATTTGTTTTGCGACTTGCTGGCTGACTGCGCCAAATTCGGCTAAATCTTGGGGATTAACACCTAATAATCCTTCCTTAACCCGATCGTCATAGGAAATAATTCCACCCAAAAAGTACCTCGAACTGCCGGCAACACTGGTCAACATCGCTCCCAACCCTCCTCCCGTGCAGGATTCAGCCACACTAAGAGTTTCGCCAGCCAACAGCAACAATTTACCGACAGTCGAGGCGAGGGTATCGGTATCGGCACCGTAACAGTCTAAGTCAGTAATCAGTAGCAACTGTTGTTCGATCGGCTCAATTAACTTTTTAGCATCAGCTTCCGACTGGGCGCGGGCCGAAATCCGCAGTTTGACTTCGCCGTGATTGGCGTAGGGAGCAACAGTAGGATTAGTTAAACTCAGAAAATTATCTACTTTTTCCGCGAGTGCCGACTCAGCAATTCCCCAAAATTTCAACGTGCGACTGCAAATAGTTGCACTGCACCAGCCGTTATTTTTCAAGTAAGGAACGGCGATTTCTTGCCACATCAAGTGCATTTCCGCCGGTACCCCGGGAAATGTCATCACTGTGACATTGGGAACCGGCTGCCAAATAATCCCCGGTGCAGAACCTGTCCGGTTTGATAGAATGTCCGCACCTTCGGGAATTAAAGCTTGTTTGCGGTTGCTCTTGCTCATGGTGCGTCCCCGCTGAGCAAATTTTTGTTCGATATCGGCGATAATTTCCGGCCTTTCGATGAGGGGAACACCAAAATAATCGGCGATTGTTTCGACTGTGAGGTCGTCTGGTGTGGGGCCGAGGCCTCCGGTGAAGACCAAAAGTTGCGATCGACCTATAGCTATTTCTATCACCTGTTTAATGCGTTCTGGATTGTCTCCCACAACTGTTTGATAGTAGTGAGGGATGCCCAAACTCGCTAATTCTTTCGCTAAAAACTGGGCATTGCTATTAAGAATATCGCCTAACAGCAATTCAGTGCCAACACAAATAATTTCAGCAACCATTATTCTATTTTAGATTTTAGATTTTGGATTTTAGATTGGTTATTGGGCATTGGGCATTGGGCATTGGGCATTGGGAAGAAGGCCCGCGCAGGGCATTGGGCATTGGGCATTAATGATTGGTGATTGGTGATTCTTACTAACAAGTAACAACTAACAACTGTCAACTGTCAACTGTCAACTGTCAACTGTCAACTGTCTATCTTGCGTGCCTCCAAACTTTCCAGCTAGCGTATCCCAGCAAACTTGTAGCTCCCATAGCGTAAACTATGCCACTTGGAACTGAAAAAGCTAGGGCTAAACTTCCTACCCAAAGTGTCAGCGAGTAAATAAATAAAACCGCAAATCTATGGGATAGTCCGGCTTCTAGGAGTCGGTGGTGCAGGTGGCGTTTGTCAGCAATAAAGGGCGATTTGCCGTTACGGAGCCGATCGAGAATCACCGCCGACATATCTAAAATCGGTACAGCTAAAATTAAATATGGCAGTAACACAGAAGTAACAGCCGTAGTTTTAACTAACCCAATTACTCCCACTCCAGCGAGAGTAAACCCGATAAAATAAGCCCCGCCATCTCCCATAAAGATTTGAGCCGGATTGAAGTTGTAGCGTAGAAATCCCAAGGTGCCACCAGCTAAAGCCGCTGCAATTAGGGCCGCCGCCGGTTGGTGCATCGACAGACTGACAATCAGCATCACAACTGCTGCAATCCCCGAAACTCCGGCTGCTAAACCGTCCAAACCATCAATCCAGTTAATGGCGTTGGCCATACCGACGAGCCAAATCACGGTAATGGGCAAGCTCAGCCAGCCAAGATCCGTCAGTCCCAGGGAGGGAACTGTGAGAAACTCAATTTGTACGCCCGCGTACCAAGCGATGCTGGATACGCCAATTTGCATGAGCAAGCGTTTGATGGCTGAGAGCGAAAACAAGTCGTCTGCTAAACCGATGAGGAAGAATCCGATGCCGCCGAGGGTGACTCCCCAAACTTGGTATTCGTCTTTGGGATTGAGAACTTGTCCGCTAGCATCGATGAAGCCTCCACAGAGCCAGACAAATAACAGGGCAATCAGAGTGCCGAGAAAGATAGAGACTCCTCCCAAGCGTACCATGGGGCGCTGGTGGACTTTTCGCTCGCCTGGCCGATCGACTCGCCCGCTTTTGAGACCAATGGTTTTGACTATTGGCGTACTCCAGAGGACGACGCTCGCAGAAACCAGAAAAGCGAGTACATGATACAGATACTGGTGCGGCATCTGAAATTAATTTTAAATAGTGCGGGCAATTATACTGTCAGGCAGAGTCTACTACATTTCAGATGGCTTGTAACCAGGAAACATTTTTAAGAGCGACTGGGGGTTTGGGAGCCGGAGATTTGCCGGAGTGGAAGTTGCCAGGATGCGAATTGTCAGGTTTTTAAATGATTCCTCTCGAATTAATCGTCTTTCAATCGCAATGTTGATCGACTTTTTCGATATCCATACTTGCCAAGCGAGCTGAGTTGAGCGGTATCTTTCGCGATCGACAAATACCGTTAATCAAACCAGCGCCGCTCGACAAATATTTTTAGTAAAAACTGCCTTTCGCGATCGAGATTTTCGATAAAAACTGCTTGTCAAGATCGCAAGGAACAACTCTCAATCTTTTGTAGCTCTTTTACCTTTTTACCAGAAAGAATTGGTTGAAAGCCTCTCCTTGATCGGGAGAAATTAAAATCAGACTATTCATTACTCCCATCCTATTCCTTCTAGGTAGAGGTCGCTCTCCTTCGGTCAACTGTCAACTGTCAACTGTCAACTGTCAACTGAACCGTACACTTCCAACTACCAATTCCCCATTGCCGATCAGGAAAATTAAGCTAATGCCGGCACTTTCAAGAACAAGTGCGGGTATAACGGGAAGCGATCGCACAGTGCGGCTACTCGGCGCCGACATTCGGCGGCGACGCTTTCATCATCTGGATTTAGCAGTCGATCGGCAATAATATTACCAATCTCGGTAAATTCTGCTGTTCCCATTCCTCTTGTCGTCATCGCGGGCGAACCGAGTCTCAAACCGCTGGTGACAAAGGGCGATGCTGGATCGAAAGGCACCGTATTTTTATTAGCAGTAATATTCACACCGCTGACTAATTGGTCGGCTCGCTTGCCTGTCATGTTTGCCGATCGCAAATCTACTAGCATTAAGTGATTGTCGGTGCCGCCGGAAACGAGTTTTAAACCCCGCTGCTGCAACTGTGCAGCTAAAGCCCGCGCATTTTCAATTACTTGACCGGAATAAGTTTTAAATTCCGGTTTTAATGCTTCGCCGAAAGCTACAGCTTTGCCCGCAATCACGTGCTCTAAGGGGCCGCCTTGAGTGCCGGGAAATACTGATTTGTCGAACTTTTTGCCCAGTTCGGGGTCATTGGTCAAAATCAAGCCGCCACGGGGGCCGCGCAGGGTTTTGTGAGTGGTGGTGGTGACTGCGTGACAGTGGGCGAGGGGGCTGGGATGATGGCCTGTGGCGACTAATCCGGCAATGTGGGCGATGTCGGCGAGCAGGTAAGCTCCAATTTCGTCGGCGATCGCTCTAAACTTTTCAAAGTTGATAATTCGCGAATATGCCGAATAGCCGCAAATCAGCAATTTTGGTCGGTTTGCTTTAGCCTGTGCCAAAATTTCGTCGTAGTCGAGCTGTTCAGTTTCTTTGTTGACGCCGTAGTGAAAAGCTTTAAACCATTTACCGGATACATTAACCGGCGAACCGTGGGTCAAGTGTCCGCCGTGGGACAAATCCATGCCCATAATTCCGTCCCCTGGCTCTAGCAAGCTCAAAAATACTGCAAAGTTGGCTTGAGCGCCGGAGTGGGGCTGGACGTTGGCGTGGGCTGCGCCAAAGAGCTCTTTAGCGCGATCGATCGCGATTTGCTCGATGCCGTCAATAAATTCGCAGCCGCCGTAATAGCGTTTCGCTGGCAGCCCTTCGGCGTATTTATTGGTCAAAACAGAGCCTTGAGCTGCCATTACGGCTGCGGAGGTAAAGTTTTCGCTGGCGATCAGTTCTAGGTGATCTCGCTGCCGCTGGAGTTCTTGCCCGATTAAATCGGCAATTAGCGGATCGGTTTTGGAAAGGAAGTCTAAGTTAGTGTCCGTCATTCGATTTTAGATTTTAGATTTTGGATTTTGGATTGACCCCACGGCTCAAGTCGGGGGAAGAGAGGATTTGAGATTTTAGATGCAAGGATTGATTCCACGGCTCGATCCGGGGGCTTGTACCATCAAGAAATTCTTGGTCACAATAATCAACCTCTTCAGAAATTTGGGGATTGGGAATTGGGGATCTTGTACCATACTACGGATTTCGCACCATTGACATAAATATTACGTTGTGTTCAGGTTAAGCCGTTTGTCCCAAATTCCTGACATACAATGAAATTACTGGTGTGGAACCTGCCGGAGGTATCAAATGTTAGTCATTCTAATGGAAAATCAGATGCTTGCCCCTCAGTGTGTTTGCCAAAGTTGTGTGCTCGCCGATCGCACTGGCCAACCGCGCTGGAGCGGTGGAGAGCTTCGCTGCGGTCATCCAGTTGCCAAACCTACGGAAAATTTGCCCGATCGATACGAGTGTCAAATGGGCTTCGTCATTGCCAATATTAAATAATCATCGGGCATCGGGAATTGGCCAAACAGGGAATTTGGCGAAGCGAAGCGGAGGGATGGGGCATCGGGAATGGGGCATCGGGAATGGTGACTATTGAACCCGACTTGATATAAGTACCCATGAATCTACTCGGCTTGCTCGTGTGGGCAAATTCCGGGCGAGTCGGAACGCTTGCCTGCTGCTGCGTTATCCTGAATTTAATGCGAATTGATAGTTTATCGATCGACTCAGGAGAGTTCATTATGACTTGGCGCGGATCTACGACTGTTCCAGACCGGATTTTTGCTTCTTTGCCTTACTTGCTACCGCTGATTGACGGGCTTGCCTTTGGTAGGTTTCTGTTTACACAGTTTCCTGTCCTGCAACTGTTGTTGATACCGCTATCTCCATTGATGCAAATTTATAGTTTGCCCTTTGCTAGCTTGGTTATTTTCTTTGCCCTGTATTTAGGAGTAGTTAGAAACGAAAACATCAGTCACTTCATTCGTTTTAATGCGATGCAGGCGATTCTTTTAGACATTGTTTTGATGCTCTGCGGTTTGGTTTTGCCAATTTTTGCAAAAGGCTTCCAAGTCGCATTTATTGCAGAGACTCTGTATAATATGGTGTTTTTAGGCGCTTTAGCTGCATTTTTCTATGCAGTGGTTCAATCGGCTTTGGGACGCTATGCAGAGATTCCTCCCATTTCGGACGCTGTTTATATGCAGGTACGTTAGTAAGTAGTTATTGGTTATTTGTTGGTTGTTATTTGTTGGTTGTTATTTGTTGGTTGTTATTTGTTATTTATTCGGATCAAACCTAATAACCAATAACCAATAACCAATAACCAATAACTAATAACTAATAACCAATAACTACGATATTTTCAAGACTGCCGATGCCTTCAATTTCAATGCGGACTCGATCGCCTATTTGCAGCGGCCCAACTCCTTGGGGCGTTCCAGTCAGTATCACATCGCCGGGATTTAGGGTCATGATTTGACTGATGTAGGAGACGAGAAAGTCTGGGGAAAATACCATGCGATCGATCTGAGATGACTGTATAGGTCGATCGCTCCCATTGACAAAAGTCTGTAACTGTGCAGCAGGACTCAATTCGCGGACAATCCAAGGCCCCAAAGGACAAAACGTATCGAACCCTTTAGCCCTCGCCCACTGGTTGTCTCGCTTTTGCAAATCTCTGGCTGTTACGTCGTTGGCGATGGTATAACCCCAAATTTTGCCATGTGCTTGTTGGGGAGTGCAGTTGGTACAATGTTCGCCAATTACCAGGGCCAATTCTCCTTCGTAGTCTACCCTTTCCGACTGCTGCGGATAGCGAATTGCTCCACCTGCTGCGATGACAGCGCTGGGAGGCTTGAAAAACAGCAGCGGTTCTTCGGGTACTGGAGTTCCCATCTCGGCGGCGTGATCGACATAATTTTTGCCGACGGCTACAATTTTTGAGGGAGAGCACGGGGCGAGAATTTGGTAACTATCTGGTGCAAGTTCCAAATCAGTTGGTTGTCCTTTTAACCAGGGAGGTGCATCAAATACTTGAACGCTGCGGCTAAGTTGCAGCAAACCGTAATGGATGTGTCCTTGTGTTGTTTTAACTCGAACGTAGCGCTGGGCCATAATATTTTAGATTTTAGATTTTGGATTTTAGATTAAATAGGACTTTCAGTAGGATACATATAAACACGAATCTAGGGATAATTACTGAAAATTTATTGCTCGATCGACCTTTGGGATTTTTCCTGTATCATTTCTAACCCGCTTTCGGTGCAAACTCCGTGCAGCGCTTTGTCCCAGGAGTCTACTGGTAGCTGGGCTAGGAAGGCAAATTCAAAGATTGTGCCGATCGCAATTTTTGATTCCCACTCAGCTAAACTGAGCATTCGATCGTAATAGCCGCCGCCGTAGCCCAAGCGATAGCCGCGAACATCGCAACCTACAGCGGGTACAAGGATTAAATCTACTTCTGAGCGGTCTATTTTCGGAGCATCAGGCAGCGGTTCTAGGATGCCATAAGCTCCAGTATGTAAAGCATCTCCGGGCTGCCAGATGTGCCAGGATAGCTGTTTGCCGACACAGCGGGGAAATCCCCATTTTTTAGGGGTGGGAATCGCATTTGTGGGACAGGCATCTTGCCTGTCTCCAGAATTGAGCAGGCATCTTGCCTGCTCCACAGAAGATGTAAATAGGGGACTTAAATCTGGTTCTTGGCGAAAGCTAAAGTAGGCGAGGATTGTTTTTGCTTCCGTAAACAGGGGCGAGTTTTGCAGGTGGTTGCAGAGGATCTCGCTCTTTTGTCTCCATTCTGGTGCTGATAGGGATTTGCGGGTGTTCAGGAGCGATCGTCTTAATTCGGTTTTAGTTAATGAAGGTTGAGAAGTGTTCATCATACAGTCATAAAAAATCGTTGGTAGTGAGGACTTTAGTCCTTGAATTTTAAGGACTTGCATTCGGAACGATGGAACCAATCTTATTATGGTAGTTTGATTTGTCTAGGCTTTGCGATCGAGACGAATCGCTTGTTCTAAAGCAGTTTTTTCCCTGGCTCTGCGGGCGTAAGGCTGCAACTTAGCAGCATCCCAGCCAGTCAAAATCTGCATATCTTCCAAATTCATCCCCCGCATTAACATCTCCACGCACCAGGTTTGTTGAGTTTGTTCGATCGCGATCGCCTCTGCTTCAACACCAACCAATCCCGCAGTCATTTCTTCCCACAACTTGGCTAACTCATTTTCCGACAGCGGTTTTCCAGTTCGATTTAAAAACAAAGCTGATTCGCTGTCTTTGCGACTTTTCAACCACTGAGTTAGCGGATTGTTAGTATAAGAACCGTAGCGCTTGCCCAAAATCCACTGATTTACGGGAACTTGCCGCCCCAAACCTTGCGTGACTTGCAGCAGTTGTTGGCGAGAATCGCTAATGTGGTGCGATCGCCCCAAGCCAACAATCTCATTGGCACTCAATCCCGATCCAAACAAAACGTATGCTAAAGCATATTCTTGCATTCCCAGCTTTTTAGCCCGCTGCACAATGGCAGCGACTAAATTTGCTGGCAAATCCGACACATTTTCGCCAGCAGTTTTTTTGGTTGCTAACTCCGATTTGACTGCAAATTGATTTTGGGCCCGGCTGTCGCGAATTTTGGCGCCAAACCCGCCAAATGCGGGCAAAATCTCAGATTCCACCTGCCGGTTCGCACTCAGAAAAGTAACATTCTCCTGTTGTTCTCTTTGCGCCTTCGCGGTTACTCGATCGAACTCAACTTCAGACTGGAGGCGATCGGCAGACGAGACAGCCCCGTGCAAAAACAGCGCGAGCAAATTCTCCAAAAAATCCTCCCGATCCTGCCAAAGTTCGTGAAACTCGCTAGTAAACTCAATCACCGCGTATCCCAGCAACATTCCGTTGAGCAAACTAGCCAGCTTTTCGGCAGTCACATGGGCGTGCAACTGTTCGCGATCGATCGCAGCAGCAAAATATTCCGCTGCGTAGCGGTTGACTTCCGTAAAGCCTCTACCGAGCGCCGCACGGTTTTCTGCGGGGTACTGTCCCGCTTCGCCCACCACCGATCGCACGACTTCCGGAACCCGTTCCAGGGCCTCCAAACAGGCAATAGCGTAGTCTTTGAGCGCTTGGTGGATGCTGCTAGTCTGATTTGTGCGATCGACTAAACTTTCACCCAACTTAGTAAATACGGCAGCCTCTTCAATGACGGCCAAAAGCAAGCCGTGCTTGCTACCAAAATTCCGAAATAGCGTTACCTCATTAACTTCAGCTAATTCTGCAATTTGCTTGGTCGTAGTTTCGGTAACTCCCCTAGAGGCAAATAACTCTAGCGCTGCACCGATTAAACGCTGTCGAGTTGGATTCCGTTGAGCGGGCATAATAAATTGCAAGTAAGACTTGCACAAAAAGGAAACGCCTGTTAAGCTGAAGATGTAAGTGAAACTTGCACTTTCTGTTCCGCCTGTAATCGTATGCTTTCACAAGCGTCAGTTTTAACCAGTGTACAGGGAAGGCCGATCGATGTTTTGTCAGCAGATCGCCGTTATCTAAAATTAAGGACTTTCATGAATTGTAATTCCGTCGAAACTGCCCTTGAGGGCAAACAGCCGATCGCGTTTAACTGGACGACTGCGGCATTTTTTGGGGCAATACACGGCTTAGCTTTATTAGCCCCTTGGTTTTTTTCTTGGTATGCTTTAGGTGTAGCGATATTTCTGCACTGGCTGTTTGGCAGCATTGGCATTTGCTTGGGATATCACCGAATGTTAACTCACCGCAGTTTGCAAGTGCCTAAATGGCTAGAATATGCGATCGCCACAATGGGTGCTTTAGCATTACAAGGCGGGCCGATTTTTTGGGTTTCCGGACACCGCCAGCATCACCTCTACACAGAAGATAATAATAAAGATCCTTACTCCGCGCGGCGCGGTTTTTGGTGGAGTCACATGATGTGGATATTTTATCCGCACCAAGAGTTTTTTAATTACGAAACTTACAAACAGTACGCTCCCGATTTAGCGAAAGATCCTTTTTACCGCTGGTTAGATCGCAACTTTCTGATATTGCAACTTCCTGTAGGAATCTTGCTGTACCTAATTGGCGGCTGGTCATTTGTGATTTACGGCGTATTTCTCAGGGCAGTTTTGCTGTGGCACAGCACTTGGTTAATCAACTCTGCCAGCCACATGACAGGCTACCGCACATTCAAATCCCAAGACAATTCCCGCAACCTTTGGTGGGCAGCAATTCTTACTTACGGAGAAGGCTGGCACAACAACCATCACGCTTATCCGAACGTAGCAAAAGCCGGATGGAAATGGTGGGAAATTGACATGACTTGGTGGGCAATTAAAATTTTAAAAGTGCTGGGTTTAGCGAAGAAAGTTGTGCTACCACCGCCAATTGCTGCCAGTTCAAAGTTTTAATTATTAGTCGCGATGCAGGAACAGTAATTTAGTTAATAAACCCGGTTGATTTAATCAATTGGGTCGATCGGATTTTGGGTATTGCGACTTAGTTTACTATAACCTTATATCAAAAGCACTTTTTTGTCCTGGGTGCATCTGGGTTTGGCAAATATGTTTGTAGGGGCGAAGCATGACCGTAGTCAATATGGGATTATAACTAATAACTTATATGCGATCGCCCTAATTATTCTTCACTCAAACTATTTCCGAGGCTAAAAGCCTACCATCAACTCGCTCATATTCATCTTCCAGTAGCCACGAGTGAGCCTCATCGTAACTTGAACCTAAAAACAGCAGTTTATAATTAGCTGATGGATCGTAAATACAACACTTACTATTTTTGCCACCCACTAACATTAGAATCCGAGGCGGGAAAACAATCGGATCTACCCACAACTCGATAAATTCCCAATCAGTGATTTGTTCCACAAGGTTTTGTGCGGAAGATAACATGATAATTATCAGTTACTTTGACTGTTCAGGTAAGATATAATTTTGGGTACGATCGACAATCATGGGCTTTCTGTGAATGTTAATTTTGGATGATTTCAGTCAAAGTATTTCTATTATATCAAAACAGTTGAAAAACCTCGGTGTCAACTGTCAAATGCGGTGCCTCGATCGTAGTTGAATGGTCAACTGTCAACTGTCAACTGTCAATTAAGAGGGCGGGCACAGGGGCATCGCCCCTACCACAGATCGACTGTCAACTGTCAACTGTCAACTGTCAACTGTCAACTGTCAACTGTCAACTGTTTAAGCACTTTCCTGAATTAAATCTGCTTCCGCATCCCGTCGTCTGTTCATCCCTTTTTCAATGCTCGTTCCCAGCCAAATTCGTTTCATTTTGCGGATTTGTTCGGGAATTTTACTCACATTTTTTTTCGTAATTAAATCGCGAATAACACGCATTTCCACGCGGCGGTTTCCCTGCATACTCGTGCCGCGATTGAACACCAAACTTACCAATCCTCCTTGAACATCTGCCGGCAATTGTTCAAAACCGGGAAATGCTTCTTTTGTCAGATTGTAAAATTTAGGCACTGTGACAACATTAAAAACTTCCCATGCTAATTCCCAGGGAACAATGATGTCTCTAACACTAGCTAAACGTTCTTTTGCTGCATCCTCTGTCAACCCGCAGCACTTACTCAAACGCTGTTGCTCAACATCCCCTAATTTCTGCCAATCTTGGTTGAAAACTTCTACTGTGTTGTAACCTAGATCGTAACCGATGCCGATCGTAATTCCCGATGCTCCTTCCGGCCAAGTTGGACGCTGCAACAGCTTTTCGTAATATAGCCGCCCGCCGCCGACCTCGAATTCTAAGATTAGCTCGATCGCCCTGTATGATAAAAGTGACGATCCCAAAGGTTCCCCAGGGAACAAAGCAGCTAGCGTTTCCGGGCCCGCTATGCCGTTTGCCAAAAATTTTTGATTGGTTTGAAACTGTTTGAGGGATGCTTCTGTTTTTGGCCCAAACTTACCGTCAGCAGGGCCTGGATTCAACCCTAACTCCAGCAAGCGTTTTTGAAGTTTCACAACATCGGAACCCGATGCACCTAATTTTAGAGTTTGCACAACCTGTTTTCCTGTAATGCGATCGGCACAATAATTTTTGCTTGATATTGTACCACAACCAGCATCTCCCAAACTATGAGATTAATTCTGCCTCACTCAGCAGAGCAAAATCGCGCGGATTGTTTAACACGAAACCGTCATTTTCTTTAATTAAATCACCAAAACAGGTGACAGGCGATCGGGCTTCATAAGCCTTGAGGGCCAACTGATAATCTGCTTCGGGCAATTCCAGATTAATTTTTCTCAGCTTCCCCACCACAAATCCTATTAAAGTAATTTGGTCTGGAGATTCTGCCCCATACACTTTATTAATCCATCCCGAGATTGCAACATTAGGTAAAACCGTGATTAAATCGCTGAGAATATCTAGCTGAGAACGATTTTCTATAACTTCTAGTGCTTTTAAGTTTCGACACATCACCTCTGCAAAATCATCAAAATCTTGGTGAGGTGAAACCAATACTTCCCCCTCCTGACTCACAGAATTTTTCTTAATCCAAATGAATCCCTCAAAAAATTGACGAGCTTTATGCCAGCCATTTATCTGTAAGTATTTCTCCAACACATTTGGCTCAATTGTTTTCAGAATGTGACTATCTCTTACAGTTACTTTCATGGCAAACTTCCCTCGCTAATGCGCTGTATCATTGACTTAAGAGCTTCTACTGTAAACTGATTGCTGCGGGGTAAAGAAACAGTCACATTTGCTATATTTTGTGTTTCTGTCTGTCCCCGCAATGACATCCAGTAGGCACAATTTCTCATACACAGTTCCGCTTCTGACTGCTGCAACCAGTCTTCTAGATTTTCTGGTACTAAAACTACAACTAAGATTCGAGGTACTAGGGCATTTCTTCTCAAATCATTGTAGTTTTTGACTTTGAGCGGATATCGGATGTAGTCGCCGTCTATCACGTCCCTTGAAGTACATTTTAATTGTAACTTCAACTCAGGAAAATAAACGCTTCCGTCACCGCTGGCAGCCGTGATTTGTAAGTCGATGCTGTCGAAGTCTAACTCTAACGGATCGATCGAGAAACCCGCAACTGCCGCCACAGCACGTACATAAGCTTTGCTGAAAAGTTCTTTCTGCTGGTTCAGTTCCATTCCAAAATAAACATCTTGCAAAAATAATATATTTTACAAGAGAGGTGTTCCACAAGTAATTATTGTAGGAGAGTTCTACCCGAGACGCGATCGATTCATATAATTTCTTATTCTTAGTCCGCGGAGGCGGACATTGTTTGTGTAGTAGCGGTTTCAACCGCCGAGTTTTATAAATAAGATGCAAAACAACCCGGTTCCTTCAAGAAACCGGGTTGTTTTACACTCAAACTGCGTGTTTGCGATACCAATCGATCGTATTTTTCAAGCCTTCTTTAAACTCCACCTCAGCCACAAAACCAAACCTTTCCTTAGCCCTTTGGGTATCCAAACAACGGCGCGGCTGACCATTCGGCTTGTCTGTTTCCCAAACAATTTCTCCCTCATATCCCATCAATTCGCAAATTGTTTCTACTAACTCGCGAATTTTAACTTCGCTATTTGTTCCCAAATTAACCGGGTCAGATTCATTGTAAGATTGAGCCGCCATCACAATCCCGCGCGCGGCATCTGTGGAATACAAAAACTCGCGGCTGGGGCTACCATCGCCCCAAACTGGTAGTGTTTTGTCTCCTCTTTCTTGGGCTTCGTGGACTTTGCGAATTAATGCTGGGATGACGTGGGAACTTTTCGGATCGAAGTTATCTTCTGGGCCGTACAAATTAACTGGTAGCAAGTAGATACCGTTGAATCCGTACTGCTGGCGGTAGGATTGTAGTTGCACTAATAAGGCTTTCTTTGCTATTCCGTAGGGTGCGTTGGTTACTTCGGGATAGCCGTTCCAGAGGTCGTCTTCTTTGAAAGGAACTGGAGTCAAGTTGGGATAGGCGCAAATTGTGCCGACGCAGACGAATTTTTCGACTCCTGCTTCGTAGGCTGCGTGGATTAGTTGCGCGCCCATCATCAAATTGTCGTAAAATAGTTCTGCCGGTTTGATGAGGTTTAAACCGATGCCACCGACGTGGGCTGCTAAGTGTATGATGATGTCTTGTTGGTTGGCGGCGCGCTTGCAGTTTTCCATGATGCGAAGATCGCAGTCGATCGATCGACTAACTGAAATTTTATCAGCATCCGCGCCTGCTTTGACTAATTGGTCGATTACCTGACGGCCGAGGAAACCGGCGCCGCCCGTGACTAGGATGCGTTTGTTGCTTAAATCCAAGCTTGTCATAATTTTATCCTCGGGATTTTCAATAAAGGTCGATCGACAATTTCCAGTCTAAATTTGTTACTTTAGCAAAAAAGCTTTCCGCTACAGCAGGCGCTAACAAGTCAGTTTTAGCTGTCCCAGATAGGGGAAAATTGCTCCGTTTGTATCTGAACGTGAGATTTATGGGTTTCCAGTCCTCAACGTTTTAATGTTTTTGTTGGCCCGCACAGCCGAAAATTTGGCGATCGGTTAAGCTGGTTGTTGGAATGCCCGCACTAATAGCTACAACAATCCTCTCATCACTTGTGAACTGTTTGTATGGGTAATGCCCCGATGCGCGAATCGGGTAACAGACGGGACACTACCCATACAAATTGTTAGCAGTCACCACACCCGGGAACGAATACAAGTCCCTGACAGGATTCGGGGAGTGTCAAAAATTTTAGACTAAGAGTTCCAACTTTCAGATTCATCTGTGGAGTAAGTCCAAAATCTAAAATCTAAAATCTAAAATCTAAAATCTAAAATCTAAAATCGACTGACGGTTTAGTTTTGTGGATCAATCAAATCCGTTGCCAGAACCTCGTTCTTGCTTTTTGAGCGATTTCATGTCAGCATCTACCATTAAATGCACTAACTGCTCAAATGTTACAGAAGGTTCCCAATTTAATTGCTGGCGCGCCTTAGTCGAATCACCAATCAACAGTTCGACTTCTGCCGGACGCAAGTAACGTTCGTCAAACTCCACATATTTTTGCCAATCTAAATTGACGTAAGTAAATGCCAAATCTAGAAATTCTTTAATGGAATGGGTTTCGTTAGTAGCAATTACGTAATCGTCAGGCTTCTCTTGTTGCAGCATCAGCCACATTGCCTGCACGTAGTCTTTAGCAAAGCCCCAGTCCCGCTTGGAATCGAGGTTGCCCAAATAAAGTTTTTTCTGCTGGCCTGCGACAATTCTGGCAACAGCCCGAGTAATTTTGCGAGTTACAAAAGTTTCGCCACGGCGCGGAGACTCATGATTGAACAAGATGCCGTTACAAGCAAAAAGTCCGTAGGATTCGCGATAATTTATTGTTTGCCAGTGACCGTAAACTTTGGCACAAGCGTAGGGACTTCTGGGATAAAAGGGAGTTGTTTCCTTCTGCGGAACTTCCTGCACCAAACCAAACATTTCAGAAGAACCTGCTTGATAAAACCGCACTTCTATGCCTGTGCGATTCTGGTAGTCCCGAATTGCTTCTAGTAGTCGCAATACCCCCATCCCTACGGCATCAACCGTATATTCCGGTGAGTCAAAACTGACTCTAACGTGAGATTGAGCGCCTAAGTTATAAACTTCTACAGGCTGAACTTGTTCCAATATTCGGCGGAGAGTAGTGCCGTCGGTCAAGTCGCCGTAGTGCAGAAACAACTTTGCATCCTCGCTGTGAGGATCGACATAGATATGGTCAATGCGATCGGTATTGAAACTAGAACTGCGCCGGATAATGCCGTGAACTTCGTATCCTTTCTCTAACAGTAATTCGCTCAAGTAGGACCCGTCTTGGCCTGTAATACCTGTTATTAGCGCTCGCTTGCGTTGCGTCATCTGATTTTCCTTTGACAGGCTGTGTTAATTCACTTCGGACTTTCAGGGTAGAGGCTGTTGTTGCCTGCCCGTCGTATGCTCAAGCTCTACCTTAACTCACAATTCTTCGATCGGCATCAAGGAAGTGTTTTGTTTGAGTAAAGAGTTTGCCGCTTGCTGTCAGTAGTCAGCCTCAGTGGTCAGTAACAAACAAAACTAACTACCGATGGCTGACTGCGGACAAAAAATTAATATGCGCCGTTATTTTTGGGGAAAATCACAACTCCAATTGTTTTGAAAACAATCCACATATCCATCCAAAGGTTTTTGTCATTGGCATAATAGAGGTCAATTTGGACTCTTCGGGGATACGGAATGTCGTTGCGACCGGACACTTGCCACAAACCTGTAATTCCAGGTCTGATGGTGAGAATTTTGTTGATGTGACGGCCGTATCTCGGCAGTTCTTCTTCAACTAAAGGTCTCGGCCCGACGACGCTCATATCTCCTTTTAATACATTCCAAAACTGGGGGAACTCGTCTAAACTGGTCATTCGTAAAAATCTTCCAATCCAGGTAATTCGAGGGTCTTGTTTAAGCTTGAAATTGTCCTCAAACTCTTGACGCAAATGCGGAGATTTTTCCATGATTTCCAGCAATATGTCGTCCGCATTTTCCACCATCGTTCTAAATTTAAGGCAATAAAACATTTTACGGTTTTTGCCTACTCGTTCCTGTACGTAAAAGATAGGCCCGGACGAGCTTAAGGCGATAGAGAGAGCCAAAAGCAGGTAAACCGGAGCAAACAGGATTAGAACCGATAAGGAAAAGAGAATGTCAAATAACCGCTTGAAAAATTCTCCGTCGAGTCTCTCTAGAGAACGACTTATGCGTCTATCTCCTTGCAGGACAGGCGCAAAACCGCGTCTTGCGATCGCTCGAATTACCTTGCCGGAGATTAGTTGGCTGTCGGCAGTCATCTTACTCCTTCACTTCACACCACACACAGTCACGATCATAAGGCCTCAAGACGCTTTGTTCTCTGAATTATGTTTCAAATACTCAATTTTCTTGCGGAAAGGGGCAGTTGACTGTTGTCAGTTGACTGTTGACGGTTGGCAGTTGGCGGTTGCACTCAGACATGATGGAGGAGACGGCAGTGCCGTGTCCCTACGGTGATTAATGTAGGGAGACGGCACTGCCGTCTCCTCATTTCGGGCAATGTTGATTCCGGTGCAACCGGAATTGATATCAAGTCTGAGTAAAATCACCGGATTGAAATTCCTGATAGGAGTGTTCCACAAAAGCTAGATAGCGCTGCTCAAAGACTTCCGGGGCAAACTGGGAGGCGCGCAAGCGTGCCATTTCTGGCCCAAATTTGCCTTGCAACTGCTCAAATTCTTCGACAGCTTCGACTATTGCTGCTGCGGTTTGGGAGGGGAAAAATAAGCCTGTCCCAGTCTCAGGGTGTTGGCGAATGTCGAGCACTGTCTCCAAAGCGCCGCCTGCTGCATAGGCAATTACTGGTGTCCCGCAAGCTTGAGCTTCTACTAAAGCGATGCCAAAATCTTCGCAAGCTGCATAGACAAAGGCTTTCGCTTCTGCCATGTACTTTTCCACTACGGAGGCGGGCTGCCAGCCGAGTAGTTGCACGTTGGGTTTGGCGATTTGCCGAATCATTTCTAATTCTGGCCCGGTGCCGATGACAATGAGAGTATGCCCGAGTTGATTGAATGCTTGGACGATCGCACTTACGTTTTTGTAGCTTACCAACCGGCACACTGTCACGTAAAAGTCTTGTTTTTGCCGCATCAAGGAAAATCTCTCGATATTTACCGGCGGATAAATCACCTCGGCGCGCCGTCGGTAGCACCGCCAAATTCGGCGTGCGGTGTGTTGGGAGTTGGCGATGAAATAATCGACGCGGTTGGCAGAAATTACATCCCACTGCCGCAGTCGGTGCAACAAATATCGCGTCAGCAAGCCCGGGATGCCCCGTCCGGCTTTGCTGCTGCGTAAATAGTCAAAAGTTAAGTCCCAAGCGTAGCGCATGGGCGTGTGGCAGTAGCAGACGTGCATTTGCCCTGGACTGCTGAGGATGCCTTTGGCGACGGCGTGGGAGGATGAGAGGATGATGTCGTATTCTCGCAGATCTAGTTGTTCGATCGCGATCGGCAGAAATGGCAAATATTTTTGCACGCCGCTGCGGGCCTTGGGGAAATTCTGCAAAAATGTCGTGCCAATCTGTCGCCCGAACAGATAGCTTTCGGGATTCGCCGATTCAAAGTCAATCAGGGCATAGATATCAGCGTCTATGTATTTGAGGATTTCGGCAACTACGAGTTCTGAACCGCCGGTAGCTAAGGGCGTCAACCATTCATGAACTAGGGCGTATTTGAGTTTTTTCACTTTATGTAGTCGATCGAACGATTTGTGAGCGCCAGTTCTGTCAATATTAGTCTTACCGAGGGATCGCTTACGCACCCTCAAGCCATCAACCGTGTTTCTACGCAGGCGACTCGATTGTAGATTTTAGATTTTAGATTTTAGATTTTAGATTTACTCCACGGATTAATCTGGGATTTTGAACAGAAGTCTAAAATTTTGGACTCGAAACTCACCAGCATCGGGTATTTGTAAGAATTTTTTTGGGTGCTTCAAACCAATATTTTTTGGGAGCAACGGGGTTTTTGTCAAATCGGAAATAGCAAAACCGCACTCTGCGGGAAATTTCCCGCCGATTGTTGACAAATAATACTATTAGGCGGAATACTGTAGGTGATTTGCGATCGCCAAAATGTGTGGAACGGGCGATCGAACTAACGTGGTGTGAGGAAAAAATGTCCAAATTTTTGTGGAAAGGACTCTTAACCAGTCCCGCTGTACTAGCAGCAAGTTTAGTCGTATCTTCAACTGCCCTAGCAGCAGAGCAACCTGTAGAAATTGCCGCAGCTCAAGCTAATCAATTGCAATTACCAAGTGCTGCAACCGAGGCAGCACAGCCTGAAATATCAGCAATAACGGCAGAACCAGCGTCAGTAGTTAACAACTTAACTGTTGAGACTATTGAAAATAACAATCTCGCAGCGAAGGTAGCCCCAGTTGCCGAACCAGCCGCATCACCGGAAAACAACGCAGTTGCAGCAGCAGACTTAACCGAAACCAAACCCGCAGTCGCGCCCGCCAACTTAAATGCCGAGCAACCTGTCGCAGAGCAAATCCCCGCAGTCGCGCCCGCCAACTCCAGCGAAAAACCCGCTGTACCAACTAATGTCAGCGCCGACAAAGCAGCCGCAAAACCCCAGCAGATTTCCCAATCAACTGCTCCAATTGCCCAGCCTCCAGCGCAGTCAAATGTTTTAGAACAAATCAACCAATACAGCGCAGAAGGCAGCAGCGAAGATGCAGTCGGCCAAGTAACCTCCGTTTCGCAACTTTCCGACGTGCGGCCCACCGATTGGGCATTCCAAGCTTTGCAATCCCTAGTAGAGCGCTACGGGTGCATTGCCGGCTATCCTGACGGCACCTATCGCGGCAACCGGGCGATGACTCGCTACGAGTTTGCAGCGGGTTTAAATGCCTGTTTGGATAAAGTCAACGAGCTGATTAAAGGCGGTACCAGGGGTTTAGCCACAAAAGAAGATTTGGCTGCTGTGCAAAAGCTGCAAGAAGAGTTTGCAGCGGAATTGGCAACTTTGCGCGGGCGCGTCGATGCCTTGGAAGCGCGCACCTCTGAATTAGAAGCAAATCAGTTTTCGACTACGACTAAACTCAACGGCGAAGTAATCTTTGCATTGACAGGTATCGCCCGGGGAGAAGATGCTGACGGCCGCGATGCCGATCGAAGCACGGCTTTTGGCAGCAGGGTTCGTCTCAATTTTGACACGAGTTTCACTGGTAAAGACTTGCTGAGAACTCGACTGCAAGTTTTGAATCTGGGTTCGTTTTCTACTAATAATACTAAAACTGCTGAAGGGGAATTGCGGTTTAACGCCGGGCCTTTTGGAACAGCTAGCAATACAGTCGGTTTAGATGCGCTGTTTTACCAATTTCCCCTCGGCAAAAGCACTACTGTAATTCTCGAAGCCAATGCCGGTGCCGCTGACGATTTTACTAACACTGTCAATCCTTACTTTGACGGAGATGGCGGTAGCGGTGCTCTTTCTAACTTCGGCACTCGCAACCCGATTTACTATTTGACTGCGGGTACTGGTATCGCTGTGCGGCAGCAATTGGGAGAAAAACTTGAGCTGAGTTTGGGATATTTGGCCGGCAACGCTGCAAGCCCGACGCAGGGTAACGGTTTGTTCAACGGTTCTTACGGCGCTTTGGCTCAGTTGACTTTCAAACCGACAAGCACTATGGCTTTAGGTTTAACTTACGTCAATTCCTACAACTTCGTCACTGGTACGGGCAGCAACGCTTCTAATTTTCCGGTACGTCTCGGTTCCTTCGGCATCGACAGCGACAATAATCTGCCAGTTTCTAGCAATTCCTACGGCGCCCAAGCTTCGTGGAGAGTGCGGCCTGGATTGGCAATTGGCGGTTGGGCTGGTTACACTAACCAGCGCATTTTATCTAACTTGGCTACTCCTACCGGTTCTGTGCAGCGCGGAGACCAAAAAATCTGGAACTGGGCTGTTACTGTGGCTTTTCCCGATTTGTTGAAAGAGGGAAATGTGGCGGGCTTTCTGGTAGGTATGGAGCCGCGAGTAACAAGTTCTACTAATCGGACTTTGCCGGAAGATAAGGATACTTCTCTTCACATTGAAGGGTTCTATCAGTTTAAGTTGAGCGACAATATTTCGATCACTCCGGGTGTGATTTGGCTGACTGCTCCTGACCACAATAAGAGTAATTCTGATTTGGTAATTGGGGTGGTGAGAACTACGTTTACTTTCTAGGCTCAGCCCTTTTGGTTTTTGGCTTTGGGATTTGGGATTTGGGATTGGCAGTTTTAATCTCAAATCTCAGGCCGCCAATTTCAAACTGGTTGAAAAACTCAGATTCTGTGGCACCCATGCTTTATTGAGAGTTGCTATAGATGGCAATGAACAATATTGGTTAAGATTGTAGACGGGCATTTCTTGCCAACACTCGCGACAAAACCAGTAAACTTGTTGCTGGCGAAAGTGACGGAGCATCGGATTCGAGCAGCAGGGACAGTCTGTATTCTGGTTAACTTGACCGAGGATTTTATTTGAGCTGCTTGCGTCGTCTATCATAATAACCTCTTTTTTAACTCAGATATATTTCACTGTTGTTGGAAAGTGCTGTAACCTGGCTTGAAACACCAACACCATGACTGTAAAAGTGAAAAGTAAAGATTTGGTAAAAAAAATAAGGTTGTTAAGGAATTGAGTTAACTTGAAATATTTCGCAACAATAAATAGTTAGACTTGTTAAAAAATGCAGGTTGAGGGAAGCTCCAAACTCTTATGCAGTAAGTCATTCCCTTTCTGTCAAGTATTGCTAAAACCTAATTAATTGTTGGGTGGAGTGAATGTCCGAGTTGTTTGTACTCAGCTCGCGCAGAGGTGCGTCGCTATGAATTTGTTGATTTTTTGGCGAGGGATTTTGAGTGGCGGCACACCCTACGGCTAGTAAAAAATGAGAATTAAATAACTTACAATTTTTATTAGAAATCAAATTTTGGGACGGGCTAGAAGCCCATCCCACAAGAAAAAAGATTTTTGTGGGATGGGCTTCTAGCCCGTCCTAACTATTTTTGCAAGAAGTCTATTGTTCTTGTGGGATGGGCGTCCCGCCCGTCCCACAAATATGTGTAAATTCTTTCGCGATCCTCAGACTGAGGGATGTGAGATTTTAGTGTAAGTCCCAGCCTAAGGCCTGAGCAATCTGAACGGACAGCATAGCTGGATCGAGGGGATTTACAATCACTGCTGCTATTTTATCTTGTGGGAACAAGCTCTGTTGTAGATCGACCCATTTCGCTTTGAGAGTTAGCAGTACAACCGGAATTCCTTGGGTTGTGGGCAGTGTTTTTAGTTGTTTGAGAAATAGGAATTCATCTATGGCGCCAGTGGAAATATCCAAAATTATGCTATCGGGCTGATAGAGTATTGCTTGTCGCAAGCCTTCCAGGGTTGAATTGGCAACTCGCACGTTCCAACCTCCTAAGTCGGTTAAACAAGCTTTTACTACTTCCTGCATATTTGGTTCTTTGTAAATCAGTAAAATTGTTTTGGTGGTCATAGCAACCACTTCCAAAGCCTTCATTTGATTTTGATATTCGAGATACTGCGTGACATCATTGAATAACTGAAAAAGCATTCATGTAGTCTCCTCTTATGCTAAGAGCTTTTAGCTGTATCCCGGAAGCCTAGATAACCACGGTAAGGAATTGGTAAAGATTTTACTATCGTTACAAAACTTGACAAATAATCTTAAACTTCTTCATCCCACCCCAAAATCTCTGCCACTTCTACTGTCAGGTTGGTGGGTTGGATTGGTTTGGCAATTACGCCTGTGACGCCCATTTCGGCAAATTTTGCCCGATCGCTCGGCAGGACTTTTGCTGTCAGCAGAATCACCGGAATCGATCGCGTCTTGGGATCGGATTGAAGGCGATCGTACACAGCAAATCCATCCATTCCCGGCATAGATACATCGAGCAAAATGGCTGATGGTTGTTGTGTTTGGACTATTTGTAAACACTCTTCTCCCGATGCTGCTACCAGCGTTTCCCATCCGCCTAGATCTTCTAAACACGCTTGCACCAATTCTCGGAGGTGTTCTTGATCGTCAACTACTAAAATTAATCTGTCAGTCATGGGATTTGAGATTTTAGATTTGGGATTTTAGATTTTAGAGAGTCCTGGGCGTTAGGTACGTAGTTGCGCTTCAGCGCTCTAAATTATGAAAGAGCGCTGAAGCGCAACAACATACCTTTATTGAAGGTGACAGTTATTCGATCGCAGGTAAGGGCAATGTAAAGAAAAATGTGCTGCCTTCACCTAAAATACTTTCTGCCCAGATTTTTCCACCGTGCTGCTCAATAATACTGCGACAGATGGGCAATCCTAACCCGGTTCCTCCTTTTTCGCGGGAATCTGAGGCATCGACTTGTTGAAATCGCCCAAAAACGAGTTCTAATTTATCGGCTGGAATGCCCCGCCCGCGATCGCGAACTTGGAACAGCACGCAGTCTGTTTGGTTTTCCGCACTCAGGTAAATGGTGGCACCGACAGGCGAAAATTTAAGAGCATTACTAAGTAAATTTGTCAAGGTTTGGAGGATGGCATCTGCTGCGGCCCAGACTTCTGCATCGGTGGGGATAATAATTAATGAAATCTGGTGTTGATTGGCGATCGCCTGGAGGGCATCTACTACTTGCTGCATCAAATCTGCGGCTTTGCAAAGGGTTTTATCGAGAAATGCTCGCCCGGACTCCAGCCGTTCCAAATCTAAAATATCATTCACCAGGTTTACCAAACGATTGGTATCAAGTAGGGCAATTTCGATCATGCGCCGGGACTTTTCGGGTTTTTTATCGTAAATTCCAGTTTTTAATAGTCCTAAGGACATTTGAATTGCTGTCAGAGGAGTACGCAGTTCGTGGCTGACAATGCCGATGAATTCATCCTTAATTTGTTCGATTTTGTTGCGTTCGGTGATATCTTCGCCAATGCTGATACTGCCGATCGCGGTTCCATCTGAATCTTGCAGCGTTGTATTGTTCCAAGCAATGAATCGTTCTTCGCCGGATTTGGTCAAGATGACATTTCGATAATAGGGATGAGCATTGTGAGTCAAGAGTTGCAAGAAGTCGGCTTCAGTTGATTTTATACTAGAACTAGGCAAAAAGTTTTCAAACCAATTTTTGCCTAAAACTTCTTCGTGAGTATACCCTGTGAGACCGACAAAAAATGGATTGACATAGTTGATATTTCCCGACGCATCGAGTCCGACAACAATCAACTGCACATTCTCCAAAAGCGATCGCCAACGACGTTCGGCTTCTCGGATGACGGCGGTGGCTTGCTGGCGTTCTTGCAATTCGAGTTCAAGTTGGGTGTAGAGTTGGGATTGCTGAATGGCGATCGCCAATTGGCTGCTAATCTGTTCGAGTAATTCAATTTCCCAAGATTGCCAATTGCGAGGTGCAGTATTTTGGTAGATGATTAACAATCCCCAGAGGAATTCTCCCGAAAATATGGGAACTGCCAAATATGCTTTGGCTTGAAATTGTTGCAAGAGTTGGATGTGACAGGGATGAAGTCCAGCTTCGTCAATATCGGCGATCGCAAAGGTTTCGTGATTGCGGAAGCGACCTCCTTTAGTTTCTTGCAGGTAGACATCTTCACAAGCTTTTTGAATATTGCATTCCACCAGTTTTACCCACTGCGGATCGACTGACTCAACCACAAAATCTCCACTCCAATCGGGAGTGAAACGATAAATCGCAGCGCGATCGACTTGTAATGTTTGCTTGACTTCTGTGACGGTAGTATTCAGAATGTCCTTGAGGTCTAAAGATTGGCGAATCGCTTGAGTAATAGTCCAGAGCAAACTTTCTTGTCGGGATTTCTGTTCTAGAGCTAATCGGCGCTGTTCTTCGCTCTCTCGCAAGGCTAATTCAGCTTGTTCTCGCTCTCTTTGGCTCTGTTTGCGATCGCTGATATCAAACAATGTTGAGCGGGTCATCATAAAGTTGCCTGCTGCATCTTCTATCGCGGTAGCATTCAGGTTAAACCAACGGCTTGAGCCGTCTTTAGTGGACATCTCGAACTCCAGGTTTTCGACCCAGCCTTGTTGTTTTAACTTGGGAAAGTTTTCATAAAAAACTTGTTTGCCATCTGGTGATAGCAGATCCAAAAACTTAATTTTATACAGCAGTTCATCCCGGGTATAGCCTAACCACTTTAGTTCTGTATCATTAATCCGAACCATTGTCCCCTCGGCATCCAGGGAGTGATAGCCACAGGGAGCATTATTGTAGAGGTCTTCTACTTCATGGATATATTGCTGCAAGACTAATTCTGCTGCTTTTCGCTGGGTAACATCACTGTTAATTTCTAGGATTTTAATTGGTCTACCTGCATCATCTTTTTGCACAACCCAACGGCTAGATACAGTAATTTGGCGATCGTCCCTAGTGTAATGAATTAGTTCTCCTTCCCAGTAACCTGTTTCAAACAGTTCTGCTTGAATTTCTGCCAATGGCTGCGGAAATTGCGTTTTGAACAAACTGTGCGATTCTTGTCCGAAGGCCTCGGCTTTTGTCCAGCCATACATCAACTCGGCTCCCTGATTCCAAAAGGTGATGACTGAGTTTAAATCCCAGGTGATAATACTATCGTGGGCGAGATCGAGCAGTTGTGCTTGTTCTGTGAGGAGTTGATAGGCGTGGTCTTTTTCGAGTAAGGTAACTAACAGACGATCGTTGACTTCGGTGAGTTGGGCTGTTCTTTCTGTTACCCGTTTTTCGAGTTCGGTATTGATTTGTTGGAGGGCAATTTGTGCTTGTTTGCGATCGGTAATATCTTCAGTGAAGAGAATGATGCCACCAACATCGCCATTGCTGCGATACCAGGGGTGAATTTCCCACCGCAACCATTGCAGGGAGCCATCTGAGTGTACAAACCGATCTTCATCGCATTTTTCAATGAAACCTGCGAAACCGCGCTGGTGGAATTGCTTCCACTCCTCTGGAATATTCGGAAAAAGCTCGTAGTGCGATCGCCCAATTATCGATCCTAGGTCATTGAGCAGATATTCATCAACCCATCGCTGGCTGGCGGCTAGGTAACACATGGAGCGATCGAACATCACAATACTGGCGGGAGCATATTTGATGAACAATTGCAGTTTTTCCTGAGTCTCCTCTAATGTTAGTTCTGCTTGTTTGCGATCGGTAATATTGTCAGAAAAGACAATGATGCCACCAACATCTCCATTGCTGCGATACCAGGGGTGAACTTCCCACCGGAACCATTGCTGCGATCCATCTGGATAGATTAATTTATCTTCTTCGCATTTCTGAACAAGCCCTGCAAAACCGCGCTGGTGGCTTTGTTTCAAATGAAGAGGCAGATCGGGAAAAAGCTCGTAGTGCGATCGCCCAATTATCGATTCTAGGTCATCGATCTCAAATTCATCAACCCATCGCTGGCTGGCGGCTAGGTAACACATAGAGCGATCGAACATCACAATACTGGCGGGAGCATATTTGATGAACAATTGCAGTTTTTCCTGAGTCTCCTCTAATGTTAGTTCTGCTTGTTTGCGCTCTCTAAGTTCGGTTTGTAGCTGTTCCAATAAATCAGCTTGTTGGATGGCAATACTAGCTTGTGCAGACAACTGTCGCAGCAATTCTATTTCTGAAGCTTGCCATTCTCGCGGCGCAACGCAGTGATGAGCAATTAGCAAACCCCAAAGATTTTCACCTTGGAGAATCGGCACGACTAAATTTGCCCTGACTTGGAGATTTGTCAGAAATTCTAGGTGACAGGGAGCAATTTGTGCCCTATAAATATCTGATTTAGCGGTGACTAAGCCTTGTCTGAAGCGTTCAAAATAGCTTTCACTAAGGCAAGGATCGTGTATCTGAGTGGATAGGATTGGTCTCGCTTCTGAACCAACTGACTCTACCACAACCCTGCCGCTCAAGTCTGGGGCTAATTGAAAGATAATTACGCGATCGCAGAGCAGAATATTTCTAATTTCTGTTACCGTGGTGTTGAGAATATCTTCTAATTTCAGGGAATCGCGGATAGCAAGTGCTGTTTTAGCCAGGATTTGCTGTTGCTGTCGCTGCCATTCCCGTTCTCTCATCAGTTGGCTGTGTCGCAGAACATAGCTAATGGAACGCTGCAAAACTTCTGGGGTAATCTGGCTTTTTTGTAAATAATCCTGAGCGCCGCTTTTGAGTAAATCAACGGCCATTTGTAGATTTCCCTGCCCTGTAAGCACGATCGCAGGAAGCGTATTTCGCCCAGTCTGTTGCAGCAGTTCCTCCAACAACTCTAACCCATCTATATCGGGTAAATAGTAATCTAGTAGCAAAATATCTGGGATCTGGTGCTGGCACCATTGCAGCGCATCTTCACCGTTATCAAATTCGACAATATTGTAGGTGCGATCGCTATCTTGCAACAAAAATCGGCGGTAGGTAGCGCGATCGACTTCTGAGTCGTCTACGAACAGAATCGTGTATTGGCCAGTTGCTTCAGGGCGGGTGGCCAAACCCAGAGAGTCCGGGAGGGTTAAGGTTGGCACTGCCGATGCTGTCGGTGGTAGCCCAGTTGCGGATTGCGATCGTCGGGCCTGCTGGAGAGCCGCCACTTCTGAGCGCAACAACTCTAATTCAGCAATCAGTTTGTCTTTAGTTTTGTCGATGTCTTCCATACTATTTAATGTTTTTGAAAGTGGTGATAAATAAAATCAGATTATGATAATTTTGGTAAAATTGAAAATTCAAACCAATATCGAAATAAAGTGTGTATCGTCTCGGTCAAAGTAGAGATCCCCATTTGTTTCAAAATATAACCATTCGCCCCTTGTTTGTAGCATCTAGGTAAGTCTAGTTCATTCAGTTGACAGTTGACTGTTGACAGCAACCTCTTCCGGTCAGTCCGAGGATTGGAGTAATGAATGCTCTTCTTTTAATTTATACGCCAAACCCAGAGGCTTTCAAGCAATTATTTCTGGTGAATTGTCAACACTCGTTTACCCTACTAATAATGTTGCATGATTTTTTCATTTTGGTATTACTGAGAAAGTCGAAAAATGTTAGAATGAATGGTTTTAGTAAGTTTAAGTATTTCGTGGCTTCAGGTTCGGAGCGGTGCGTTTGATGCGGCTGAGTACCCGTGTCACGAGTTCTGGCCCTAGAACTGGTTTGGTAATGAAGTCATCGGCTCCGGCTACAAAGGCTTGGCTGAGGGAATCTGCATCGGTGTGAGCAGTTACAACTAAGATTGGCAAATCTCCCCACTGCGTATCCTGCCGCACCACCTGGCACAACTCTAGCCCGCTAATTTGTGGCATCTCCAAATCGAGTATGACTAAGTTGGGCGAAGTTGTAACCAGCACCTCCCAAAATCCTTGAGGATCGGTTAATTTTATCACGTGCAAACCCCAAGGTATTAGCAGTGCAGATAAGTGAGCTAAAATAGCAGGATCGTCGTCAACAATTAATACTTTGGCTTGCGGGGCTTTAGTTTTGGTTAAGATACGGGATATGGCTTGAAAAATTTGGTCGGTGGTGGCAGGTTTGTGTAAAAATTGTTTGGCACCTAGGCGAGATACTGCTAGCCGATCGCCCAAACTGTCGCGCCCTGTAAATACAATTACGGGCAGGTTGGGCGATCGCTCGTTGAGTTCTCGCAGCAGCGTCAATCCATCTTCTTCTGTGTCGGGAAAGCTTAAATCTATTAAAATCAGATCGGGCATTGACATAGCCAAGCGCGATCGGGCAGCAGCGACATTCGGAGCAATTTTCATCCGAATTTTCCAAGTTTCGGATTCTGCTTTTAAGGATTCCGTCAAAGCAGTATCATCGTCAACTACTAGCACTCGATGACATACCGCGGTAGGCACTGGTGAATTGGTTGACGTAACTGTTGGTTTGGCTAATTCCTGCTCTAATCCTGTCACTACTTCCGAAAATCGTGTGATTTCTTCAGCAGTGAAAGGGCGAAGAACACCACAGGCGTTGACTGGGCTAACGGAGATTAGTAAATGCTCTGCCGATCGCGCTAATTTCGATCCTTCTGGATACCCAAAGGATGCCATAGAGCCTGCTAATTTATGCGCTTCATGCTTGGCCGCTCGATATAATTCGAGTTCCAAATTTCCGGCAATCATAGCGGTTTTTGCTTCCGACAAGACGGCAATTTGTTGCTGAAATACTCCTCGAAACCGCTCTAGCACTTTGTCAATCGCAGACGGATCTCCAGCGCGAGATTTCTGTTTGTTGGTGCTGTTGGTGCTAGAATTGTTTGAAAGCAGCGGTGCGGATTGGGGACTTCGCTTGAGTCGATAGCCCATGCCATAAACTGTTTCGATCATTTCTTCAGTCAAGCCGCCTGCTTTGAGTTTTTTTCGGATATCCTTAATATGAGTGTTTATGGCGCGATCGGTTGGTACATCGTCAAATCCCCACAGGCGATCGAGAATGGCGCTGCGGCTGAAGATGCGATCGGGATTTCGCATAAACAATTCCAGCAGGTTGTATTCTTTGGCTGTCAGTGAAATAAGTTGTTCGCCAAAGGTTACTCGCCCTGAATCCATGTCTAAACAAAGATTTCCCCAAGTCAATGTAGTGGATGAGTCTTTAGCAAAACTCCCAGGAGAAACTGCTTTAGAGCGCCGCAATAATGTGCGGATTCTTGCTAGCAATACTTCCGTACCGCAAGGCTTGTTGATGTAATCATCGGCTCCGGCGTCGAACCCTGCTACCACATCGGCATCTGAATCGTTTGCTGTCAGTAACAGGATCGGTTTGCGGTAGTTTTGCGATCGCAGTTGCCGGCACAGACTAATCCCATCTAGTTTTGGAACCTGCACGTCGAGCAAAATCAGGTCATACTCAATCAATGTTGCCAAGTCTAAGCCCGCTTGTCCGTCGCTGGCGCGATCGATCGTGTAGTCATTTGCTTCCAACACCTTTGCCAGTGTCGCACTCAGTAATGTATCATCTTCTACTAGCAGAATTCTGATCGGAGACTTGTTCATTGTGGTTGTAGGGTGCAATTCCGATGCGCTCAAGGCTGGTGGTGTAAGGCATTGGTCTTTCTTCTCATTCGATCGTAGGTTTGAATTTTAGAATATTCGGGCGATCGGACTTATTGATAATTTATTCATGCTAAGGGAGAATTAGTTGTGGGTCAGATTAATTTTAATTGATTGTATTAAAAAAAATTGCCTTTTTTTTTTAGGGTTCACACCTTGACTGCGAGCATTCAATCAAGTATAATTAAATAATGGAAATATTGGCAGAATTAAATTTTAAGTCACCACTTCCATTATCTAAAATATACCCCGGAAGTCGAGCAAAGTCAATAGGTAATAGTTCTTTTTTAGGGCGAATTTTTCAGAAGAAGCGATCGATCGCACTAACTAATTGTAGTTTAGACTTATTGTATAAATTTTTGAGTAATACGAAAACCGCAGATTTAAAGCAGATTGACGCAGATTAACGCAGATGAATTTCTAGATAGTCTGGGAATCAGTGCAAGAGGAAAAACGATCGTAAATTACAGAAAATTTGTACAATCAGAGGTGAGACGAGCAATTGCATTCATTCACTAGACCTCTTGCAAAAAAAATCTATGCTATAATAAAAGATTTTCAATTTAATCCCCCTAGAGCTAACTCATAATTATAAATTGCTGATAACAAATTACA